>CASDVX010000159.1 GCA_949284545.1 uncultured Eubacteriales bacterium | reverse complement strand
TCCATCAGGTTGTCGTTGGTATTCCACAGCATGTCCATGATTGAAAAAGCCTCTCCGGTTTCACGGTCAGTGTGGAATATGCCGGTCAGAAACACGCCTGACAATCTTCCCCAACCGGTTGCTTTAAAGCTGAGCGCCCTGATTTCGTCTTCCTCAGACAGAATATTCCCGTAAGTTTTGTGCAGCCAGCCGCGCAAAAGCTTTTTGTCGTCCCCGAACAGCGCTATATGA
Organism: uncultured Eubacteriales bacterium; assembly: GCA_949284545.1. Classification (GTDB taxonomy): domain Bacteria; phylum Bacillota; class Clostridia; order Oscillospirales; family CAJFTT01; genus CASDVX01. The sequence continues at coordinate 2,412 of CASDVX010000159.1, read as the reverse complement.
CGGATTATATCCTCCGCGGCATCGAATCCTCCGGGCTTTTGCAACAGCCATTCGTAATGCTTCCATGGGGCAAGCGTAGCCTTCACATCGTCCTGGAACCCGCCGAGTCGGTCCTCTGCCTCCAGTTGCAGCGCGCTTCTGAGTTTTGCCGGCGTTACCTTTTTGCCCTGCAAAAACAGCTCGTTATACAGGCGCTGCTTTTCCAGTACAGAAATCCGGTTGCCGTTCACGCTGAGATTGTTAAGTTCGTTGAGAACCATAAATTTTGTGTACAGCAGCGAATCCTTCGGCAAAACGTCCTCACCGATGTAACTGCACTTTACAGTCATGCGGGTGATAAAGTTCCGGCGGCATTCTTCCAAATCTACCACCTGCTCAAAATTCCACGGATAAATTTTTTCGTTTTTTCGCACGACCCAGCTGTGGGAGGAACGGCTGTCCAGAGGACCGACGTAGTAGGGTATACGGAAGCAGAACATACGGTGTATCTGCTCAGCCACGGTCAGCCCGCCGGCGTCGGTCTGCCCGAGGAACGGCAGATAAGACTGAGCGTTTTCCAGAATTTTTACCAGCTCGGCTTCGTGGAGCTGATGGGGGATAACGCCGTTGTCCTTATTGGTCTGCCTCGGAAGGAAAGTACCCTTTTCAAGCTCCTGCGCTATTTCGGAACCGTGGGGGAGCGCGTCTCCCAGCTTTTTGATCTTGGAAAGCAGATATTTGCAAAACTTGTCATATCCGCACCTATAACCCTGAGCGCCTTTGCCCGAATATGCGGTGTAATTATCCAGATCCTTGCGCGACGTGTGAAATACCTCGCGGTACAGTGCGGTATTGCCGGTCGCTTTCAGTTCCCGCTTGAGCAGCGCCAGGTCGCGCATGTGCTTTTCGTACACCTTGACTTTCGCAAAGGAAAGATACTTTTCCCCGCCGCGCACGGTTTCCAGCAGCGCCCAGTCAAAGATTTCCTTTGCCGCGAGTATCAGTTCAATGCGGTCGCCAAGCGCCGCCGTGAGTTTATCCCCGTACTCCTCAAAATCATCCTCAAGACTTATGCTTCCCGGCTCTTCGCTTTCCGCTCCCTCGCCGAACAGGCTGCACAGCGAAACCTTCCCGCCGGCCAGCAGTTCCACTGCGGCGTACCTGCCCCCGTCCAGCTTTTCTACCCCGAACTGCTGCGCCAGCAGCTTTTTGCGCCGGGTTTTGTTCAGCGTGCGGGACAGCAGTATACCGCGCACCTCCTGCCGGTCAGCGCAGCAAAGAGGAAGATCGTATTCCCGTTCGGCCGCCTGTGCAAAACGCTCAAGGCCGGATTCCAGCGTGATGGTTTCCAGCGGCATGTCGCCGTAAAGAAAATGCCCGCGGTTTTTCATAATATGGTGTATCGCCAGATATACGAAACGCACGTCAAAGGGCCCGCCGGACTCGATCAGCGCCTTGCGCAGATGATATATAGTGGGATACTGCCGATGATAGTCCTTGTCACAGTAATCCTTATCCGCAAAAAGGGTATATTTTCCGAGGGGGATGTCTCCCTGCTTGTCATCTTCATAAAACCTGCTTTCTCTCAGCCTCTGAAAAAATGCCGGGTCCTTTTTTACTGTTTCCTGAGCAAAAACATCCTGAAGCCACTGCAGCCGAGCATGCCTGCGCTGGATCCTGCGGCGTGCTACGCGATATCCCCGCCTCTCCTGTGCGGTTTGGGCGGTTTCAAATAAACGCACGCCCCACAATGCCTTCCCGCAGCGTTTTTCCACCCGATACTCCGTATCGGTCACCGCCCAACCCACGGATTCTGTTCCGATGTCCAGCCCCAGATAATACGGTTTGTTTTCCATTTTGTTTTTCCTCCTTAAAACAGATTGACATCCGTGTATGCCCGTGGTATAATATAAGCGCTTTAAGACTGCCATCTAAAGCAACACGACAGGTTCAAATACGGCATTGCCAAAAACACCGGCATATCCGGTTCCACAGTGTGTGGATCACGAAGCCCGCGAGAAGCGGGCTTTTTGATTTGTTTTTGATAAAAGCACAATTGCGCCTATGGGATTTTACACTTTCAATATACCATATCATGTATAAATTGACAAGATTTGACAGTTAGGCTTTGCATTTTGTCTTTGAATTGGGTAATGGGTTACGCTCAATCATTTATTCACATGCCGCAATACCCGGAAATTCATAAAACGCACCGCCCTGTATCGCTTGCTTCCACGGCGCGGCGGCATGGAAATTCATCCAAAATTCATAAAAAAACAGCAAAACGGTGTATTGACAATAAAATTTTTATGCGGTAAAATGCGTTTGTTTGTGTCCGAACAATCGTTGGAAAAGCTCCGCTCTGCCACGGAGAAGGGGGAAGGCTTCTAATGGAAAACGACTGCGGGATGTGGATCAATGTGCTTGCTCACA
>CASDVX010000158.1 GCA_949284545.1 uncultured Eubacteriales bacterium | reverse complement strand
TCCGCCTCGCCCTTCGCCTTTCTGCGGATGCGTTCCGCTTCAGCCTCGGCTTCAAGCTCGATTTTGCGTTTTTCTATTTCAGTCTTCACTATAACGTCCGCTTCGAGCGTGGCCTGCTCTTTTGCGCGGCGGGCTTCTTCTGCCTGCTGTTCCGCGGCATAAGCCTCTTCAAGAGCTTTCGCAGCCTGTATTTTTTCTGCCGCCGTAGCCAGTCTCATCGCCTCGGCCTCTTTTTCGCGCAGTTCGGCGTTTGACATGGCAATGTCCATCTTAGCCGCGTTTTCTCCCTTTATCGCCTGAGAATCTGCCTGAGACACCTTGACCCTCTGTTCCATGCGCGCATTGGCCTCGCCTATGGAACCGTCTCTTTCGCGTTCCGCAACGCTCTGCTTCGCGTCGTTTATCGCCTTTGCCGCCGCTTCCTTACCGAGGGCTACGATATAACCCGACTCGTCCGTAATGTCCGTGACGTTTACGTTTATCAGCCTGAGACCAATCTTTTTGAGCTCGCTTTCCACGTTGCGGCTGACCTGCTCAAGAAACTTATCACGGTCCGTGTTGATCTCTTCGATATCCATGGTAGCAATTATCAGACGAAGCTGTCCGAAAATTATATCCTTGGAAAGTTCTTGTATTTCCGACAGGCGGAGTCCGAGAAGCCTTTCGGCGGCGTTTTGCATTATGCCCTGTTCGGTGGAAATACCGACCGTGAACGTGGACGGGACGTCAATGCGTATGTTCTGCCTTGAAAGGGCGTTTCTTAAGTCCACCTGTATGGAAATCGGTGTGAGGTCCAGGAATTGATAGGACTGAAATATCGGCCATATAAACTGTGCGCCGCCGTGAATACATTTGGCGCTTTTTGACGTGCCGTCTTTGTTTTTGCCCACGCTTCCGTATACCACCAGAACCTTATCCGAGGGACATTTTTTATACCTGGACGCAATCCACAGAAAGAAAATCACCGCTATGAGTATCACTGCCACCAGAAGGATTATCGCTTCCGGCATTGCTCCCGCCATGATCACTGTTTTTAACATTACACTTGCCTCCTTATTTCTTTTTAACTATCAGCGTATTTCCTCCGGTAACTCCGACCACCACTACGTAAGCACCGTAGTTAAGATCTTCGTCCTCGTCGGTTATCGCGTCAAGCTCAACGTAACTGTCCTGCAGAAGGACGTTGACTTTCCCCGCACCCTGTCTTTTTGCGGGCACACGCAGGTATACGGCCCCTGCCTTGCCCACGGCATTGCGTATGTCGGCGGTGCCGTCCGACTGCAAACCTATTACCTTTTTTGTCAGGAAACCTATCAGAAGCATGGTCGCCATGCCACACGCAAGTGCAAGCAATATTGTAAGCCACAGCTGTGCCCCTGACTTATCCGCAATGACACCGACCCAGCCGGCCACCGCAAAAAACGCTATGACCCCGCGAAGCGAAAGGATCCTCATGCCCGAATCAGGCGCGTCATCATGACCTGCTAAGTCGTGCCCGAACACCCCGTCTCCCGCATCCGCATCAACATCCGCCGAAACATCTCCGCCAAAATCCGAGCCTCCTCCGAGCCCTGCCAAAAGCAGCACGGCCTGTATCAGAAGCATCAGTGTCCCCGCAATACCGATTATCGCGAATATCTGGCTTGTAACGCTCATAGCCTCCCACCACTCGGTCATAAATACTTCACTCCCCAAAATATGTTTTCATACTGTCTGTAATCACTCTTCTATGTCACACAATTTAAGTTCGGCCGCCCTGCGCAGCTCCGACGCCCGGTGGGCCAACGCCATAACGGACAACACGGTCTTCAGTCTGCTCTTTGTAGTAGGGTCGGCTACTGTCTCCTCTGTAACCCGTGAAACTTCCGTTCCGAGCAATACATCCGTCATAGGCTCTCCTTCCAATGCGGACAAAAGATTGCAGTACAGGTTGTATATATCGCTGTCACACATACGGTCATCACTTTCATCGTTGAGCTTTCCGTTCAGGTATGACAGGAGCCTGCAAATATCTTCCATGTGCAGACTTTCCCTCAGCATATTGATGATAGCTATGCGGCAAAACTGATCTTTAGAATACTGCTTATGCTTCGGAGGCGAAAGAAACCCGCGCTTTACCCAGTTCTGCACGACATGCGGCTCCAGCCCGGTGAGCTGCGATACCTGCGAGAGCATGAGCCCGCCCCCGGCAAACATGGTTCGAAAAACTTCCTGTGCGCAGTCTCTTGTTATACTTCCGATTTCAAACGTCGTTCCCGGCAGTCTGTCCGTCACGGCACTCCCTCCTTTCTCGTGATATGATTGTATCACATGGTCACATGACTGTCAATAGTTTTTTTAATTTCCTGCGGTTTCCTATGTTCGGGCAAGCAATTGTTGCGCGCCGCCAAAAGAAAAACGGCGGAAACCACGTTTCCGCCGCACTTGTCACTGCACATCAAATTCAACGTAATACCAATCATCTGCTATTTTGAGGCTGTCGCTATACTCAGGTCTGGCCCCGTCATAGCGTCTGACGAAATTAGCCTCGCTCTTGCGGCCCAAGCCGCTTGAAAACTCAGTCTTGAAAAAGACCTCGTCGCTGTCAACGTATATCACATCCGTGCCCGTCAGCATCTTAAAACTCACAAGCTGCTCAATCAGATTTTCATCATGCAATGCTATTTTCTGATAATCCACGTTGACCGTCGGGCTGTCCCCGTCGAGTATCACGCAGTACTCGCCGTAGCTGAAACTCTGGGCAAGCAGTTCCATCATCGCATCATATTCGGACAAATTCGATCTGAACGACTGCTTCATCTCTTTGCGCGTCTCGTCCCCGGCTTCAGCCGCAGCGGACACGGCGGTAAATGCACTCACAGCGGCGACGGCAACAGCCGTCACGACCGCGACCGCAGCCAAGGCCACAATAATCTTCGCTCTCACGGACATTGAAACCATCCTCACACGATGCGGCATACGAGGCGCCGCTTACACGGTCAAACAGTTCTTTACACCGTAGAGTATAATTACCCGAGTGCGTCCGTGTCAATGAAGCCTCGGCAGAATTATTATATAATTTACATTCTGAATACACTGTATTTTTATTTTTCCCCTCACTTTAAAATCAACATAACGGTATTTGTAAAAAAGCATATGATTACGCCGAACGTTAACGGCAGCGCAAACGCGGCGGCGGCATACTTAAAGCTGCCCGTCTCCTTTTTAACCGTCAGCAATGTGGTCGCACATGGCCAATGCATCAGCATAAACAGTACCGTGCAGATTGCCGTGGTCACGCTCCAGCCGCTTGATAGCAAAATATCGCCGAGCTGTGACAGGTTAGAATATCCTATAACGCTGTCGGAAGCCGCATAACCCGTCACAATCAGCGGGAGAACAATTTCATTTGCCGGAATACCGGCGATAAACGCAAAAAGTATTACTCCGTCCATTCCGATAAGCGCCGCGGCCGGGTCCAGAACGTTTGTGCAAAGCGAATACAGAGTCCCATCTCCCACCGGAATATTGCACAACAGCCATATTACAGCCCCTGCCGGCGCCGCTGTGATAACTGCTCTTCCCAATACAGCCAGTGTTCTGTCAATAACCGAGCGTATGAGTGTCCTGCATATCCGCGGACGGCGGAACGGCGGCAGTTCAAGCGCAAAAGAGGATGTTTTCCCTTTCAGGAACGTAACAGAAAGCAATTTAGATGCCGCAAGCGACATGGCAAACCCCAGAAGTATCAGCGCGGTAAGCAGCGCTGCAGTCAGCACACTACCGCCTATCGGGACTGCAAATATACTTAGCAGCGCCGCCAGAGTTGCGTACTTGCCGTTGCAGGGTATGAAACTGTTTGTCAGCATCGCTATCATACGTTCACGCGGTGAGTCTATTATTCTGCAGCCCGTAACCCCCACTGCGTTGCAGCCGAATCCCATGCAAGTCGTCAACGCCTGCTTACCGCACGCGCCGCAGTGCCTGAATATCCCGTCCGTGTTAAACGCCACTCTCGGAAGGTACCCTATATCCTCCAGCAGTGTAAACAGCGGGAAAAATATTGCCATGGGAGGCAGCATTACACAGACTACCCACGCCAATATACGGTAAACGCCGTCACACAGCAACCGGCAAAACCATTCCGGTGCGCCGGCAAGGTCTGTCGCCCGGCGCAGAAGTCCCCCCAAAGCGTCTGCTCCGCTCATCAGCAAGTCGGATATTTTATTTGCTCCCACAAGAGTTATCCAAAACAGTACCGCCAGCAGGCCTATCATAACGGCTGTCCCGGTGAACTTACCCGTGAGCACGCGGTCTATGGCCCTGTCCCGCCGGTCCGCCGAGCCTTCACACGAGCTGACGCAGCTGCCTGCTATTTTTTCGGCTGCCGCAGCATAAGCTTCGGCCACAGTCTCCTCAAGCGTAGTCTGCTTGCCGAGTTCGGCGTCAATCCTTTCCCTTTCCCTTCTCGCGTAAAAAAGGAACTCGGGCGTAATCATTCCCGCCTTCGACAGTTTGATCATCAGTTTTTCGTCGTATTCCAATCCCTTTACGCACAGCCATCTCACAAAGGACGGCCCCTTGCTCTTGCCTGCCTCGCCGGCCAACGGCGAAAGGTTTATAACGGCCTTTTCAATACATTCCGGATATGTGACAGCGTAAGCCTTCGTCAGCGACGCCGCGGTCTTCACAGCAGCCGGGATCCCCCCCACCCCCCTGCCGTGCAGGGCGCTCGTTTTTAAGACAGGAATGCCCAAAAGTGCGGAAAGTTTTTCTGTGTCCACAGATATTCCGCGTCTATCGGCTTCGTCTACAAGATTTACGCATACGGCTGTTTTGGGCGTTATCTCCAGTATTTGCAGAACCAAAATAAGGTTTCTTTCCAGACAGCCGGCATCACATACGGCGAGGACCGCGTCCGGAGCTTCAAATGCTATGTAGTCCCGCGTCACCTCTTCCTCCGGCGAACGCGGTATAAGCGAATATGTCCCCGGCAAGTCCACGGCAATCATTTTTCCTTTAACGTATCTGCAGGTCCCTTCCGCGGTGCCGACCGTTTTCCCGGCCCAGTTCCCCGTATGCTGTTTCAGCCCTGTAAGTTCGTTAAAAACTGTGCTCTTTCCCACGTTGGGATTCCCGGCAAGGGCAAAGGTAAATATGCCGGCATTTTCCCTTGTTTCTTTCATTCACACGCACCCCTCGGCAAATACGGTTATACCTCGAATATCATTAAGTCTTATCGCTATAACGGCTCCGCGGATCCTGTACGCGCGCATACCGTTTTTACCCTTTTGCATTACACAGTCTATTTTCGTCCCCGGGAGAAGGCCGATGTCATAATACCGTTTCAGCATACTCTCCTCAGCTTTTACGTCCGCTACTCTTGCGCTTTTGCCCACACCTATTTTCTCAAGGTTCATCTGTTTTTCTTCTCCGTCCATGTTTACCGTCCCTTTCAGGCTCTCGGATCATCTCTCCGCCAAGCATTGTTTTTCTCATTATCCACAGTATGCGGACATGCGATTTTTGTTAATTTGTGATTGAAACCTCACTGTCTTTGGTATATAATAAGGGGAAAGATGCTTCTAAATATCGGATGAAATTCATTTATGAAAGGCACGGTCTGAAAATGGGCGGAGAAAAGTTTTATATAACCACTGCTATCCCGTACGCATCTCGCAAACCGCATATAGGAAACACGTACGAGGTGATTCTCACCGACGCTATTGCAAGGTACAAGCGGCAGCGCGGATTTGACGTGTTTTTTCTCACCGGCACCGACGAACACGGACAGAAAATTGAGAAACTGGCTGAAGAATCCGGCGTTACTCCTCAGGAGTATGCCAACGGCGTAACGTCTACTATTCGGAATATTTGGGACAAAATGAGCACAACCTACGATAAGTTCATCCGGACGACGGACGATTACCACGCAAAGGCCGTACAGCACATTTTTAAAAAGTTTTATGATCAGGGCGATATTTACAAGAACGAATACGAGGGCTGGTACTGTGTGCCGTGTGAATCGTTTTATACGGAAACTCAGCTGGTTGACGGAAAGTGTCCCGATTGCGGCAGGCCTGTCACCCGTACAAAAGAGGAATCGTATTTTTTCCGCATGAGCAAATATGCCCCGAGGCTGATCGAATACATTGAAAACACCCCCGGTTTCATTGAGCCGGAGGCGCGAAAAAAAGAGATGCTCAATAATTTCCTGTATCCGGGGCTTCAGGACCTGTGCGTGTCGCGTACATCCTTTAAGTGGGGCGTTCCCGTCACGTTCGACGATAAGCACGTCGTATACGTATGGGTAGACGCCCTGTCCAACTACATCACCGCCCTGGGCTATGACGTAGACGAGAAAGGCGAGCTCTACCGCAAATACTGGCCATGCGACGTTCATATAATCGGCAAAGATATTGTAAGATTCCACACAATATACTGGCCTATATTCCTTATGGCTCTGGGTGAGCCGCTTCCGAAAAAAATATACGGGCACGGCTGGCTCCTTTTCGGAACCGATAAAATGAGCAAATCCAAAGGCAACGTGCTCTATGCGGACGAGCTTGCGGACAAATTCGGCGTCGACGGGGTTCGTCATTATGTCCTTTCCGAGATGCCTTTTGCGGCCGACGGAAGCATAACCTATGAAAACATGATAAAAAGGTTTAACGGAGATCTTGCAAACAACCTCGGAAATCTGGTGAGCCGCACGCTTGCTATGACGCGTAAGTATTTTGATGGCGTGATTCCCACGCCCGACTGTCCGGCCGACCCCGACGGCGAGCTTAAAGCGGCAGCTTCCGAAGCGGTGTCGGATTTTCAAAAAAGCATGGACGAGTATCGTGTTTCAGACGCTTTGGATGCGGCGTTTTCCTTCCTGCGCAGAGCGAACAAGTATATTGACGAGACTGCGCCGTGGATACTCGCAAAAGACAACGAGCAAAAGGGCCGCCTCGGAACTGTCCTTTACAACCTGCTGGAATCCATTCGGATAGGTTCCGTACTGCTTTGGCCGGTGATGCCGGAAACCTGCGAGAAAATTTGGAAGGCTCTTGCCACCGACAAGACCGGATATGATAGTCTCACTTCGTTCGGTCAGCTTGAGGCTGGCTTCTCAGTGAACGAATGCCCCATGCTTTTTGCAAGGATAGACGAGCAGAAATTTATGGCTGAGCTTGAATCTGAGCAGGTCTCCGCACCTGAAAGCAGCACACCGAAAAAAGCGAGTAATGCTTCCCGGAGCATAGGGATTGACGTGTTTGCGTCCGTAGAGCTGAGGGCCGGAAAAATCGTTTCATGCGAAAAGATAAAAAAATCCGATAAACTTTTGAAGCTTCAAATAGATTTGGGGAGTGAGGTCAGGCAGATTGTGAGCGGTATAGCAAAATGGTATTCCGCCGAAGAGCTGGTAGGTAAAACTGTGGCCGTTGTCGCAAATCTGGCGCCCGCAAAGCTCTGCGGCGTTGAGTCCCAGGGAATGATACTCGCCGCCGACACCGAATCTGAAAGCGGAGAAAGCTTTGCACAGGTGGTTTTCCTGCCTGATACTGTAAAGCCCGGGTCAAAAATACGCTGACTTTTTTATCATAGACGCCGTTTCAGACGTGGCTGGCAAGTATGCTGCGTTTAAACGCACATTAAAAAGCCGTGACGCAAAATTCTATTTTGCGTCACGGCTTTTATCGATATACCGCGTTACAAAAACGCCAGATACGTTCTTATGCTGTGAAATGTCCTGAGCTGATTACTCGGACAGCGTAGGTTTTATCATCACATCATAGTAGCCGCAAATAGCCATAACGCTTGCCACCCCGCAGGGCTGCAGGACCTCGGTCGTGCTCTCGCCTTCCCATTCTCCCGAGCAGAAATACGGATCGTAATACCCGTTCTCATCCTTTGTGAGCATGGTTTCGTCAAGTACCTTCTCCATAAAACCGAAATACCTTCCGGCCTCACCGGTCATGATGACATATTCCCTGAATCCGCGCATGAGCCAGCCGACGCACCAGGATTTATATATGGGATTGCCGTTCATGGATACCTTGGGGTCATCGCCGACCCCCCTTACCTTGAACGCCAACGAGAGTGAATAAGCCGCCGTTCTGTCCGCCATTTCTCTGTACTCTTCCTTCCCTGTAAAGTCGTACAGCATGCACAGCGCATAAAGCGGCGTCCCCTGATTATAGTCGGCTTTCCATTCGTTGACCTCGCCGTCTGTCGTGATATTGTCGTAGTAGAGCCCGTCGTCGTCCCGCAGCGTTTCATTGAGCCAAGACATTATGCTTTCTGCCTTATCCAGATACTCCGCTTTTTCAGTTATCCCGTACGCCTCGAGATAGGCTATGCATACAGGGCCGTCGGCACAGGTGTTCTTGCTTGAAAATGATTTGTCCCAGTAAACCCCGCCGCCGAGGACATCATCCGTTCCCGTTTCAAAAAATTTTAAAAGCTCTTCGGCTTCGGAAAGATACCACGCATCCCCGAAAGTTTTGTAGGCTTCTAAAAGCTGGATGCATATCCACGCGTTGTCATCATAATAATAGTCTGCTCTGTTGCCCATTGACGAATTGTAGTAAACAATGTTTTCATGCGTTCCCGTGGGGGTCGTTATGGTCTCGTTTACCCTGTACTTTTTCAGTCCTTCATTCAACGCATCCA
>CASDVX010000157.1 GCA_949284545.1 uncultured Eubacteriales bacterium | reverse complement strand
AAACGGTCCGGACAGCACCGTCGGGCTCATAGCGTCAACCATGATGGGGTCAACGGAGACCACCTTTTACACCATCGCCTTCTATTTCGGGTAGCTGAAAATCGCAAAAAACCGTCAGACTGTTACGTCTGCGCTCGCGGCTGATCTTGCGGGCTTTATATCCTCAGCTCTCACCGTGCGGCTTGTATTCGGGATAGGCTTTTAGGCTCAAAACCCGGCTTTGTTTTCTCTCGGCGGCCATGACAAAAAATAAGAACTTCGGGGTTATTTCCGAAGTTCTTATTTTTCATGTCCGGTAAAGACCTTCTGTCATTCCACTGAAATGATGTAGTGATAAATCGGCTGCCCTCCCGAGACGCAGGTAACTTCCGCGTCCGGCAATTCTTCCCTTACATCTGAAGCAAGTTCATCGGCTTGTTCTTCGCTCACATCCTCGCCGAAGAATATCGTTATAAATCTGGACCCGTCGTCGGCAAGCTTGCACACAAGCTTTCTGGCTGCGGCGTTGACGTCGGTATCGGTAAAGGCGAGCTTGCTCTCGCAAAGAGCAAGTATCTGCCCTTCCCTTATCTCCTGTCCGTCAAAATCGGAGTCCCTCGCGGCAAACGTGATCTGCCCGGTTCGAACGCTGCCGGCCGCTTCGGTCATGGCCCTTGTTATCTCTTCCTCCGGCATCGACGCATCAAACGCCAGAGCGGACGACACCCCCTGGGGGATGGTCTTTGTAGGGATAACAACTATGCGGCGGTCTTCCGCAAGCGGGATCGCCTGTTCGGCCGCCATGATGATATTTTTATTGTTCGGCAGCACGTACACCACTTTCGCCGGGGTCGCCATGCACGCCGCAAGTATATCCTGCGTGGACGGGTTCATCGTTTGCCCGCCGAAAACCACATTGTCGCACCCGAGATCCGAGAACACCGAGGCGAGACCTTCTCCTGCCGCTACCGCCACTATACCGAAATCGTTCACCGGTTCTGCCGGTTCGGTCTTTCCCTTGCCTTCCTCCGTTTTCTGCGCTTTGCTTCCGCCGGATTTCCTCTGCCTGAACTGCAAACGCATGTTCTCGACCTTCGTTTTTTCAAGCATCCCGTAGGTCAGCGCTTCTTCAAAGGCCTTTCCGGGGTGATCCGTGTGAACGTGCACCTTTATGATCTCGTCGTCGTCCACGACCACGATGCTGTCGCCGATGGTCCTCAGGTAACCTCTGAGAAGCTCGGGATCTTTGTTGTTGCCTTCTGCTTTGCCCACTATGAACTCAGTGCAGTAGGTAAATGTTATCTCATCTTCGGACAGAACTTCCGGATCCGCTACGCCGTCTTCGGTAAATTCCGGCGTCTCCCCGGCCTCGATACCCACGCCGGATTTCAGGTACTCTATGATCCCTTCAAGAATCACGAGATAGCCCTTTCCTCCCGCGTCCACAACTCCGGCTTTTTTCAGTATGGGAAGCATTTCCGGCGTTTCAGCCAGGGTTTTTTCTCCCTGGGCAAACGCCGCTTCCAGTACCTCTATTTCGTTTGCGCCGCGCTTGGCCGCTTCCTTTGCCGCCTGCGCCGCCATGCGCGAAACAGTAAGAACCGTGCCCTCCGTAGGCTTCAGAACCGCCTTGTACGCAGATTCCACGCCCATGCTCAAAGCCTCAGCCACGGTCTCGCCGTCCGCCTCCTTCTTGTCCCTGCAGCCTTTTGCAAAACCTCTGAACAAAAGAGAAAGGATAACGCCGGAATTGCCGCGAGCCCCCCTGAGCAGCGCGGAGGCGACGGCTGACGAAACCTCGTCAATACCCGTATCCACGTCTATATCCATGTTTCCCAGCGCTTCGACCGCGGCAGATATAGTCATCGACATATTAGTGCCCGTGTCGCCGTCCGGCACCGGAAAAACGTTGAGGTCGTTCACCATCTGTTTCCTGCGGTTTATATTGTTCGCGCCGGATATAACGGCTTCCTTGAATTGTATTCCCGTTAACACTGTTTAATGCACTCCATTCTGCTTCTGCGTCGGGCTCATGCTTTCATGCCGTCCACAAAAGTATTTATATCCCGCACCTTGAATCCGCACATATCCTCCATAAGATAGCGGACCCTGTGCGCAATGCTGTTTACTATGGCGGTGATATTGGTCCCGTAGGACACTATGATGTGGATATCCACGTCAACAGCCTCATTGGTTCCTCTGACTTTTACCCCTTTGGACAGGCGCTTCCTGTTTACGGCTGAAAAAATCCTGTCCGCCGTGTTTGAGGAAGCCATCCCTACCACACCGAAACAATTGGTGGCTGCATATCCGGCAAGATCGGCCAGAAATTCGTCACTCAGCACAACAGTGCCGTATTCGTTCGTGGTTGTGATCATAGAAAACTCCTTTCCCCGCGGCTTGCTACCCGCAGACGCAGCGGCGTCCGCCGCCGCTATTCGCTTTATTCTACTACACAGTCTCAGGAATTTCAAGATATTTGTTCCAGTTAATCGTTATTTAACATTGCCCGATCTTCCTCTCTCATGCATATTACGGCTTTAATTGCGGACAATATGCCAAAGCGCGTATTTAAGGTGTGATGTTTCTTGTCAATGTCTCCACTTGTCAGCAACAGTCTTTATAAAAACATAGTGAAAGCCTTCTCCTCAGACAGCGATTTTACCGTCAAAAAGCTCCTTGTCGGCGGAAAATTCGAAGCGGCGCTCATTTTCCTTGACGGATGCGTCGACAGCGCTTCGCTTTCCGAGCAGGTCGTAAAACCGCTTTGCGGCAAAATCTTTGAGGATGCGGATGAATCCGTCCTCCCGGATATGATAATGGGCCGCAACTTTTCGCTCACCGTTCAACGGTGTTCCGATGCGGAAAAAATCATGCAGAAGCTTTCCTTCGGAAACGCGGCTCTTATCGTGGGAAGGCTACGGGAGGCTTTTGTTTTCGAGGCGCGTCCTAAAACCTTCAGGGCCGTCGGCGAACCCAGCAGCGAGAACATAACCAAAGGCGCGAAGGACTGCTTTACGGAACAGGCTAAGGTAAATGTGTCCCTGATAAGGAACAGGCTTATAAACCCGAACCTCAGGGCTGAGTCTGTCACGGTGGGCAGGCAGTCCGCAACCACCGTTTATCTTGTCAGTATAGACGGCATAGTCAACCCCGACTGTCTCGAGGATGCAAGAAAGCGTATATCCTCGCTGGACATCGACTGTGTCAGCAGTCTCGGTATCATTGAAGAAGCTCTCAAAGAAGGAGACTGCATTTTTCCTCAGGTCCTCGTGACAGAACGGCCCGACAGAGTGTGCGCCCACATAAACGAGGGCTGCGTGGCGGTAATCACCGACGGTTTCCCATTTGTTCTTCTCGCTCCGGTTAGCATCCTTCATCATCTTTCCACTGCGGAGGATTATTCTCGCCATCATATCAGCGCAAGCGTTATACGCGTGATGCGGTATATCCTTCTGATA
>CASDVX010000156.1 GCA_949284545.1 uncultured Eubacteriales bacterium | reverse complement strand
TTTTATGAGCCTTTGCGTTGCAGAGGCTCAATTTTCTTTCCTGAAGACCGGAAGGGCGGGACGACATGAGAGAGATACTTTCCTTTACAAGGCGTGCGGTGGACGATTACGGCATGATAAAGCCGGGAGACAGGATAGGCGTGGGCGTATCCGGGGGAAAGGACAGCGTTTTATTGCTGGCGGCGCTTGCCAGGCTCAGAATGTTCTATCCTGCGGAGTTTGAGATAACCGCAGTGACGGCCGACCCCGGATTCGGAGGGAAGGACACGGACTATTCAAAGATATCGGAGCTGTGCGGAAATCTGGGTATCAGGCATATAATAAAGCGTACGGATATAGCGGAAATAGTTTTTGACGTGCGCAAGGAAGAAAATCCGTGCTCCCTCTGCGCGAGACTGCGCAGAGGAGCGCTGCACGATATATGCGTGGAAAACGGGTTTAACAAGCTCGCGCTGGGGCATAATTTCGACGACGCGGCCGAAACCTTCATGATGAACCTTTTCCATGAGGGGAGGATAGGCTGCTTTTCCCCTGTCACATACCTGTCGAGGAAGGACATAACGGTCATACGTCCGTTCTGCCTGCTCCCGGAAACGAAGATAAAGTCGGCGGTCAAACGGCTCGGCCTGCCGGTGGTCAAATCGGCCTGCCCGGCGGCGGGGACGACAGCGCGTGAGGAAATGAAAACGCTTCTGCGCGGGCTCAACACCGACTACAGAGGGGTAAAAGAGCGAATAATAGGGGCACTGCGCAGGGGAGATATTGACGGATGGGGGCCGGCGAGATGATTTTCGATAGGTTTGATACCGCGTACCGTTTCCCGTCGGGAGCGGTGCCGGAGGATACCGAGGTCAGATTCACCCTTAGGCTGCCGAGACGCATGGGCGTTTCGGCGGCGTACGCGGAAGTGGGAGCAGACGGGGAAAGCCCGTCCAGGACGCTGTGCAAGTGGATATCCCTCGACGGCGGCGACGACCTGTACGAGGTCACGGTAAAATTCGGACATCCGGGACTTTACTGGTACAGTTTTATAACCGTCTCGGACAAAGACGTGCTGCGTGTTTGCGAAAAAGGCGGCGGCGAAGAACTGAAACCCGCTTACGACAGCTATGTCCCGTTCCAGCTCACCGTGTACAAAAAGGATTTTACCACCCCGCAATGGCTTAAAAGCGGGGTAATGTACCAGATATTCCCGGACAGATTCTTTTCCGTCGGCCGGGCGTGCGCGCCGGACAGGGGCAGACGGCTGCATGAAGGCTGGTTTGAAGAGCCGGATTACGACAACGATCCCATGAAGATAACGAATTCGGATTTTTTCGGAGGAAATCTCCGGGGAATAACGGAAAAGCTGCCGTACCTTGCTTCGCTGGGGGTCACCGTAATATACCTGAACCCGATATTTGAATCCTACTCTAACCACCGTTACGACACGGGTGATTATGACCGCATTGACCCCATGCTCGGCACGGACGCGGATTTTTCGGAACTCTGCGGCAAGGCGCGCGAAAAGGGCATAAGGATAATTCTTGACGGGGTTTTCTCTCACACCGGCGCCGATTCGAGATATTTCAACAAATTCGGGAACTATCCTGAGCCCGGAGCATACCAGTCTAAGAATTCAAAGTATTTCAGCTGGTATGAATTTCAGCGCTACCCCGACAGGTATACCTGCTGGTGGGGCGTGTGGAGCCTGCCGTGCATAAACGAGACGGACCCGGGATTCTTGGAATATATAACGGGGCAGAACGGGATCGCGAGGAAATATATACGTTTGGGAGCCTCCGGCTGGCGGCTGGACGTGGCCGACGAACTCCCGGACGGATTCCTCGACGCGTTCAGGAAAGCGGTGAAAGAGGAGAACCCGGACGCGGCGGTGATAGGCGAGGTTTGGGAGGACGCGTCCAACAAGATCTCCTATTCCCGCAGACGCAGGTACCTTCTCGGGGACCAGCTTGACAGCGTGATGAACTACCCGTTTAGGCAGGCGGTCCTGGACTTTGCCGGAAACGGCGATTCCCGGCTGTTTAAGGACAGGGTCACGTCCATATGCGAGCATTATCCGTCATGCGTGCTGCAGGGACTGATGAACATGCTGTCCACCCACGACACGCCCAGGGCGATGACTGTCCTCGCCGGGGAACCGTGGGCGGGAAAGGACAGGAGATGGCAGCATGACACCGGCATCCCGCCGGAAAAATTCGGGTGGGGCATAAGACTGCTCAAATTTGCTTCCGCCCTGCAGTACACGCTTCCCGGTATCCCCAGCTTGTATTACGGCGACGAGGCGGGGATGCAGGGGTACGGTGATCCCTTTAACCGATGCACTTTCCCGTGGGGTAAAGAGAATAAGGAGCTGACAAAGTGGTTTAAGATACTCGGAAAACTGCGCGGGGCAGGGGGATGGACATCCGCGCCGCTCAAAATACTGTACGAGAACTCGGGCGCGATAGCGTATTCAAGGGGAGAACTCACCGTCGCGGCTAACGGAGGCAGTGAACCGGCGGACGTTCTTGATATCCGGCTGGAGCCTAAGGAGGCGGCTGTACTGCTGTCGGGAAGGGAATACTGCCGTACGGCGCGTGAATACGAAAGCGGCAACCGGCATAATTAACAAAAAATTTATAACAAACCCGTTGAATTCAGTGCAAATTTATGTAAAACTGCAGTCATAATCTGATGAAAGGATTGACGAAACATGCATGCATTGAAAAGGGCGGCGGCATTGTTTTCCGCGGCGGCGACGGTATGTGCGGTAGCTCTGATGGCCGGATGCAACAGCACGCAGGTGCAGGAGAACGTGACGTTTGAATTTCCCTATCCGGAGCATATAGAGCTCACATGGTGGTACGGGTATGACGACACGTATTTTGCCGGGGCGTTCACAACGCTTGAGGAGCACCCGTACATGAAGCGCATGGAGGAGCGGACAAACGTGCATATGTCCTTCCGGAGGCCCACGGCGGATACCCTGGACGGCTTGCGCGGGGAGCTGGAATCCATGATGGCTTCGGGAGACATGACGGATCTTGTCACACAGGGATATTTCGGGCTGACGTTCGAGGGCAACACCATCGACAGCGCCATAGAAGAGGAGATATATCTGGCGCTGAACGACTACGTGGATGTTCAGATGCCCAACTTCAACGCTCTCCGGGAGCAGTATTCCATGATAGACAGAGTCATAATGACGAGCCAGAACAACATACTGTTCATACCCAAAATAAGCAACATAGAAAACTACCAGAACAGTCTGCAGACGAGCGGACTCGTCATACGCGGAGATTTTCTCGACGAGCTTCAGCTTGACGTGCCGGTGACCGTAGACGACTGGTACAACGTTCTCACTCAGTTCAAGGTACAGCTTGGGGTTGAAATCCCTCTCGCCATAGGGAGCCTTATTTACGCGCCGTCCATGAGCAACGACGTGTTTATAACCTGCTACGGGCAGAGATACGAGCTTTACCTTGACAGCGAGACGGGAAAGGTAAAATACGGGGCGATAGAAGACGGCGTCAGGCAGTACGTCACCATGATGAACCGCTGGATAAGCGAAGGACTGGCGGTTACCACGGACCTTACCGCCGAGCAGAGGGCTTCCGACAGCGTGGGAGCTTGGGGCGGCAACGCGGACGACATAATGAACCTTAAATCACAGGCGCTCAACAGCCAGTACGAGCTTGTGGCGGCGCCGGACCCCGTGCTCAACGAAGGAGACAAGATAACTCACCGCAGCAGCATTGTTCCCACCGGGGGCGCAACCAGCGAGAGCGTATATTTTGCATGGGAATGCTCTCAGCCGGCGATAGCGGCTAAGTGGCTCGACCAGTTCTTCAGCGAGGAAGCTTACATGGAGACATCTTACGGGGTTGAAGGAGAGGATTATACCTTAGACTCGGACGGGAACGTGACGTTCACCGAGAAGGTCACCGGCGTCACGGATCCTTCCGGCAAGGCAAACATACGCTACGGGATAGCACAGAACGCATTTCTGGACTCCTTCTGGCACGACCCCGACGTTATAATCGATCACGTTTATAACGACGAGGCAAAAGCGGCCTGCCAGGTCTGGTCACAGAGCACCAGCGAGGACAGCCTTGTCCCGGGAGAGCTGCTGCAGTTTACGGATGAAGAGTCCGAGCTTCTTGCTCAGCTTGACAGTTTCTGGAACATACAGCAGGGCAACCTGAAAGGGTTTATGAACGGAGATAAGGACCTGAGCGAATGGGATGATTTCGTGTCTGACATGAAGGAAGGCGGCATCGACGAATATGTTGCCGTATACCAGTCCGCTTATGACAGATATCTTAACAGCTGACGCGGGATAAACCGCCGAAAAGAAAAGCTGCCGGGAGATATTCTCCCGGCAGCTTTTGCCGTACTGCCCAAAAGTCGTGCGTTCGCTCCCTATTTTGTATTGCAAAACCGCCGGGCCGGACAGCTGTGATTATTTGCGGAGCCTGTCCGCGAGCTTTTCGTCCGGCGCAACGAAAAGCGTCCGCTGGTCGGTATATATGACCATGCCCGGCTTCGCTCCGGACGGCTTTTTAACGTGCTTGACAAGCGTGTAGTCCACAGGCACTCTGCCGGAAGCCGCCGCCTTGCAGAACGTGGCCGCCAGCACCGCCGCCTGGAGGAGTGAACGTTCAGGCACGGAGTCGGCATCCGCCATTATTACTGCGTGACAGCCCGGAATGTTCTTCGCGTGCAGCCACAGGTAGCTTTTGGAGGCTGTTTTCAGGGTAAGCTGGTCGTTTTGGACGTTATTCCTGCCGCAGAGCACGGTAAGACCGTCGTCCGTGACAAAGGCGTCCGGACGGGAAGGCTTATGGGACGGCTGCTTTGAGCCTCGAACGGGGCGGATG
>CASDVX010000155.1 GCA_949284545.1 uncultured Eubacteriales bacterium | reverse complement strand
GAGATAATCTCCACCGTATCGGGTATGTGCACGGATTTCAATGAGGCTCTGTCACTGAACGCACTCACACCTATAACCGTAACCTTTCGGTTCTCGATCCCCTCCGGTATGGAAACGTCTGTCTCCGAGCCGATGTACTTTGTTATTTCCGCGTGAGTGCCGTAAATGTTATACTGAAACATATCGTTTTCGCCGGCATACATGAAATCGTCCGGCGAACCCGAAGGGAACTCAACGTAGCCGTCTCCGCCGGAGCTGGACGACGGGCCCGCGGGCTCCACACAGCCTGACAACAAACATACCGTAAACGCTGCCGCTGTGATAAGTGCCAACACTCTTCTCACAAAACCTCACCCGCCCCGATACATTCTCATAATCCGGTAACCGTTCGCGCTGCCGGCCCTCGTACGCCGCAGCAACCGACTTGAATTTTAACACATATCCCGCTTCTTTTCAAGACCGGTTTTACCTTCTTATCTGGACCTGTCCTTCAGATATTCGTCTATGGCCTTTGCAGCGTTTTTCCCGGCCCCCATTGCAAGTATCACGGTTGCCGCGCCCGTGACCGCGTCGCCGCCGGCATAAACTCCCTCGATTGACGTGAGCCCGCTGTTTTCCTCCACCACTATGCCGCCGCGGCGGTTTACCTCAAGGCCTTCGGTGGTCGATTTTATCAGCGGGTTGGGAGAAGTGCCTATCGCCATTATTACGCAGTCGCACTCCAGCTCAAACGCCGAATCCGGCTTTTCAACGGGGCTGCGGCGGCCTGATGCGTCGGGCTCACCGAGCTCCATTTCCACACACTTCATTCCCTTTACCCAGCCGTTGAGCGGGTTCCTCGGGTCGTTCTCGTCCCTGAATCCCATTATTTCCGTGGGATTGGTGAGAAGCTTAAACTCTATACCCTCTTCCATAGCGTGCTCAACCTCTTCACGACGGGCGGGAAGCTCGTCAAGGGAGCGGCGGTACACTATGTACACCTTTTCCGCACCTATACGCAGGGCGCATCTGGCAGCGTCCATCGCCACGTTCCCTCCGCCAACCACCGCCACACATCTGCCGTGGCTGATGGGAGTGGCGCTGTCGGGCTTGTATGCCTTCATCAGGTTCACCCGCGTGAGGAATTCATTGGCGGAATAAACACCCTTCAGGTTCTCTCCGGGGATGTTCATAAATCTCGGCAATCCCGCTCCGGAACCGATAAACACGGCGTCGAACCCGTGTTCATCCATAAGTTCACGGACCGTTACGGTCCTGCCTATTACGGTATTTACCTCAAACTTCACGCCCATTTTGCGCAGTCCGTCCACTTCGGATGCAACAATCGCCTTCGGGAGACGGAACTCAGGTATCCCGTACACCAGAACTCCGCCCACTGTGTGGAGCGCTTCAAAAACGGTAACATCGTAGCCTTTTTTGGCAAGTTCGCCTGCACAGGTGAGCCCGGACGGTCCGGAACCCACCACCGCCACCCGGCGGCCGTTCGGCTCCGCCGCGTGGGCTCCGGCTCCGCCGTGTTCCCTGTGCCAGTCAGCTACAAACCGCTCCAGACGTCCTATACCCACTGACTCGCCTTTTATTCCGCGCACGCATTTCCCCTCGCACTGCGTCTCCTGCGGGCATACTCTGCCGCATACCGCGGGAAGAGAGCTCGAACGGGCGATAACCTCATAGGCGCCATCAAAGTCGCCCGACGCTACGCAAGCAATAAATTCGGGGATATGTATTCCTACCGGACATCCGCTTACGCAGGGCATATTTTTACAGTTGAGACAGCGTTTCGCCTCGTCTATTGCCTGTTCCTCCGTGTATCCCAACGCCACCTCGTCAAAATTCCTTCTTCTGTCCTCGGGAGCCTGAGACGGCATCGGGTTTCTTTTCGGATTCATGTTAGCCACGGTCAAACGCCCTCCTTTCCGAAGAGTCTGCAGGTCTTTTCCCGTTCCCGCGATTCAAAATCCCGGTACATTGCGCCTCTGGATATGGCCTCGTCAAAATCTATCAGGTGAGCGTCGAATTCAGGTCCGTCCACGCACGCGAACTTCGTCTGCCCGCCCACGGTAAGGCGGCAGCCTCCGCACATACCCGTCCCGTCGATCATTATGGGATTCATGCTTGCCACGGTCTTTATGCCGTATTTCTTCGTGAGCAGGCTGACAAATTTCATCATTACAAGCGGGCCTATGGTTATTACCTCGTCGTATTTTTCTCCGGACTCTATCAGCTTCTCAAGTGCATTCGTCACAAGGCCCTTTTCCCCGGCGCTTCCGTCGTCGGTCATGAGCACAAATTTGTCGCTGACGGCCTCGAATTCATCCCTGAGTATGATGAGATCCTTATTCCTGAATCCGACGATTGAATGCACCTCCGCCCCGTTTTCACGGAGCGCTTTCGCCACCGGGTAGGCTATCGCACAGCCCACGCCTCCGCCTACTACCGCTACTTTTTTGAGGCCCCGTATCTGAGTGGGTCTTCCCAGCGGGCCTACAAAATCGTGGAGGCAATCGCCCTCGCTGAAGTGAGCAAGCTTTTCCGTGGTGGCTCCGACGATTTGAAAAATCACCGTTACCGTTCCGTTTTCACGATCATAATCCGCCACGGTCAGCGGTATCCTCTCTCCGTCCTCGTCCGTGCGCAGGATGATAAACTGCCCGGGCTGCGCCTTTGCGGCGACCGCCGGCGCGTATATATCCATCAGAACGACTGTGGGATTAAGCTGCTTCCTTCTCATTATTTTATACATTTTCATGACCCGCCCCTTTTACCGAGAAAAGGCCCATAAGCTCGGCTTACGGACCTTCCTCCGATGATTTTTATCAGACCCGGTGTTCAGACAACTCCCTGAGCCATCATAGCATTGGCTACCTTGAGGAAGCCCGCGATATTCGCGCCGGCAACAAGGTTATCCTTCATGCCGTATTCCTCAGCAGCCGCTGCCGCGTTATGGTAAATATTGACCATGATATCCTTCAGCTTCGCGTCTACTTCCTCAAACGTCCAGCTGTAACGCATGGAGTTCTGGCTCATCTCAAGCGCGGAAGTGGCAACGCCGCCGGCGTTGGCCGCCTTGGCCGGTGCAAACAGAACGCCGGCTTTCTGGAATATCCCGATAGCTTCCGGATCGGAGGGCATATTCGCGCCCTCGGCAACTGCATAAACGCCGTTCGCAACCAGTTTGGAGGCAGATTCGCCGTTTATCTCGTTCTGGGTGGCACAGGGAAGCGCTATATCGCACTTGATGCCCCAAATGCCGCTGCAGCCCTCGTGATACTCGGCTTCGGGATGATAATTGAGGTATTCCTTGATCCTCTTGCGTTCAACTTCCTTGATCTGCTTTACCGCAGCAAGGTCGATGCCGTTCTTATCGTATATATATCCGTTGGAATCGGAGAGTGCGACCACCTTGCCGCCAAGCTCGGTGGCTTTCTGAGTAGCATATATAGCAACATTGCCGGAGCCGGAAATAACCACGGTCTTGCCCTTGAAGGATTCGCCCTTATCCGCAAGCATGGCCTCGGTGAAATAGCAAAGCCCGTATCCTGTGGCCTCCGTGCGGGCCAGAGAGCCGCCGTAGGTAAGTCCCTTTCCGGTGAGAACGCCGGTAAATTCATTCCGGAGACGCTTATACTGCCCGTACATGAACCCAATCTCTCTTCCGCCGACTCCGATATCACCGGCGGGAACGTCGGTGTCCGCTCCGATGTGCTTTGAAAGCTCGGTCATGAAGCTCTGGCAAAAACGCATCACTTCGTTGTCGGACTTGCCCTTCGGGTCAAAGTCAGAGCCGCCCTTGCCGCCGCCGATGGGCAGGCCGGTGAGGGAATTCTTGAATATCTGCTCGAAGCCCAGGAACTTGATTATGCCTTCGTAAACGGAGGGATGAAAACGCAGACCGCCCTTGTAGGGCCCGATTGCGCTGTTAAACTGCACGCGGAAGCCGCGGTTCACTCTTACCTTGCCGCTGTCGTCCACCCACGGCACTCTGAACTTGATTATGCGCTCGGGTTCGACGATGCTGTCGATAATCCCGCGCTCTATATATTCCGGGTGCTTTTCGACTACCGGTTCGAGGGACTCAAGCACTTCCTCCACAGCCTGATGAAACTCAGCCTCGCCGGGGTTGCGCTTTTTGACATCTTCCATTACTTTTGCAAGATACGCGTTTTTAATGCTCATTTTTACCATACCTCCGTTTCGAAGTTCGACGAGCGGCGCCCGCTGCGCCGCATTAAATACTGTTGCTTAATATAATGCCACAACAGTTTATTTTTGTCAACTGAAATATCTTTCGCTTATGTCTGTTTTTTTGTAAAAATTTTTTGCTTTCCGTATCTTCATTTTGTTGAAAATTGCAGGAGACAATGCCAAATGTTGCATTTGCTCATAAAAGCTGAACATTTGAAAAGTGAGCGGCCGCGGTCTTTTATTTTTTACCTGAGCAGTCCGGCGCGCGCCGTTTTTCGTTGACTTTGCGCGCGCAATCTGTTATCATTTATTCCGTTCTGATTTTTAGGGGTGAACTTTTTGGAAGTTGTATTTGATGTCTTTATAGAGTCCCTTACGGACTGTCTGCGTATGCTCCCCATACTCTATCTATCCTACTTGCTCATGGAGCTGCTGGAGCACAGAGCCGGCAAACGTATGCGGTCCGCCGTGGCCAGCGTCGGCAAAGCCGGGCCGCTTATCGGGGCCGGGCTGGGCATAATACCTCAGTGCGGCTTTTCCGGTGCTGTGGCGGGGCTGTACGCCGGCGGGATAGCCAGCGCCGGCACGCTCATCGCCGTCCTTATCTCGACCAGCGACGAGATGATCCCGGTGCTTTTATCCGGTGGCGTCGGAGGCGCGATCATAGGTAAGATGCTTATAGGTAAATTCATATGCGGTACACTCTCGGGGTTTGTCGTGGATGCCTTTGTCCGGCGCGGCAGGACGCCTGAAATACACGATCTCTGTGAGCGTGAGCATTGTCACTGCGAAAACAAAAACATATTTGTTTCTTCCGCGATACACTGCGCGCAGGTGCTGGCGGTTATTTTCGCCGTTATGTTCGTTCTCGGAATCGCCATAGAATCAGGCGGCGGAGAAGTGATATCCGGTCTGCTTCCTGATATTCCCGTGGTCAGCGGGCTGATCACCGGTGTAATCGGTCTTATCCCCAGCTGTTCCGTCTCCGTGCTGCTTTCCGGGCTTTACGCCGAAGGGGTCCTCAGCGCAAGCGCCCTGATGTGCGGGCTGTGCGTAAACGGAGGAGTCGGGCTCCTTGTGCTTTTCCGACTGAACAGAAATGTGAAGGACTGTCTGAAAATAGTGGGGCTTTTATACCTGTCCGGCGTCATGTCCGGGCTGCTGATCGGCCTGTTCGTCTGACCCGCGCACATAAGCACATAGATTCTGTATACGGGCGCGGCCCGGGCAGCGGTATTTACATTGACCGTTACCCGGGCCGTACCGCTTCCAGCCGGTATATGGGCATTCCCTGAGCCAGAAACTTTTCCTCGTATTCCGTTGTTATGTTCCCTTCAAACCCCGAATTGTGAAGGTCGAGGCTGACGTTTTCTATTTTCCACCCGCAGGCGGACAGCTGCTCCAGGGAATATTCAAAAAAGTGCATATTGTCGGTCTTCTGGCAAAGCCTTCCCCCGGGCTTGAGAAAATCAGCGTATATCTTCAGGAAAAACGGATTGGTGAGCCGTTTGTTTTCGTAGCCGTGCTTCGGATACGGGCATGAAAAGTTCAGATAGAGTCTTTCCACGCTTTCGGCGGGAATATAGCGCGGGAGATACTCGGCGTTTATGTTGGCGAAAATAAGATTTGCCGCGTTCTCCCTGAGCGCCGACTCGCACGCGGACAGCACGGCTTTATCCGTTTTTTCCACGGCAAATATGTTCACTTCGGGATTTCTCTTCGCCGTTTCCACCGCGAATTTACCTTTTCCGCAGCCTATCTCCATCCATACCGGGTTGCGGTTCCCGAACACCGAACCAAAGTCCAGGCTCTCTCCCCCGGGGATAACGTCATATCTCAGACAGTCGGTGGAAAACCTCATAAGGTTCGGCAGCGCGGCCAGCCTTTCGGCCTGGTTCTTTTTCTTTCTCATTCTCAACGGTTCCACTCTCCATTCCGCAAGCTGCCCCGCCGGCCGTTACCTGCGGGGAAACAAACGCGCCGGACCGCGCCGGGGAGAACGGCTTCTCCCAGGCGCGGTCGTTTTTTTGTTTGGGTATGCCGCTTTTTCACGCAAGCGCCGGCAGTCATCCGGCGTTTCCGTCCGGCTGATCCGCTTTCCTGCGCAGCAGCCGGCCCAGCGTGCCTCTGTAGATAGAGACGAGAACATGCTTAAGATCTTTGAGCTTGAGTTTTCTCACAAGGATATCCCCCAGCAACAGCAGCGCCGCCGCGACCGCTATAGGGGTAAATGTATCCAGCACATCCTCCATGGGTATCGCGGGGACGTTGGCAAGCTCATCAGGCGACGCATCGGCAAGCCCTCCCGTAAGCATGGCTATGTTTGCCATAAGGTCCGTCGGCTGGGCAAACACGTCGTATTCCGGGGAATAGGATACGCAAAACGCCTGCTCCGTGGTATCCACGGGAATGTCAGGATCATCCGCAGCAGGGTCGTACTGCCAAATCATCAGCGTGAACACGCCCTCCTTGCTTATGTCCACGCTTCCGGTATGGATTCCCGGGGACGTCATGGCAAGCTCCATCTCCTGCCCGGCGCCGTTTCCCGGCGGGTAGAGCGTCGCTTCCAGGGTCTTCTCCCCGTAGGTGTCCTCAGTGGTGACCGTTATTTCCACGCTTCTTGAAAATACGTCTATTTTCGTTATCAGCGAAGTCCTCTCGTTTGACACGGGGAGTATCGCCGAAACGACGTTGCGCACAAAGGTAACTCCTTCATCCGCCGCGAGCCATCGGGACGACCATCTTCCCGCAAGGTCTGAGGTGAAGCTCGCCACTCTGCCCAGGCCGTACTGCCATTCGGCGAATATGGGACGCTCGTTGCCTGATTCCGGGTCTGTATAGCACAGCACCGTTGTGGCGTTGTCCTTTACCGACGCCGAGATGTACCCGTCAAGCTGGGGGATGGGACTTGCTCCTATCAGGGTCTGGGAATAGGATTTCTCGTCAGGTACGAAGGACACTTCATTTACGTAATTTCCCTTTGTGGCAAGTGCCGCATCCAGCATTATTCCCGGCAGATCCTCCGGATCCCTCACCTCGTAATATTTACCTCCCCCGTATACGGAAAGCTGCCTCATCAGGGACGTGTTCGCGTCCCTCCCCACGGATATTGTGGATGTCATTATGCCCTGACGCTTCATTTCCTGTATTATCTCTGCGTACCCGGAGTCGGTGGGGTTGCCGTCGGAAAGTATGATGACGTGCTTGACCTCTGCAGCGTCAAAATCCTTGAGCTGCTTTTGCGCTTCCTCCACCGCGTCGTGAAATTTCGTGCCGAAGGAGCTTTTGATGTCCGCGACCTCTTCGATTATGCTTTCATATTCGTACATGGACGTGAGGTCGCAAACCACCTCCGCATTCTCGGCAAAGGTGATCACTCCCACATAATCCTTGTCGCTGAGGCTGTTTATGCTCTTTATGGCTCCCTTTTTAGCCATCCGCAGATTGTTTCCCGCCATGCTGGAAGAATTGTCGATAAGTATCATCAGCGCCGACGTGGGAAGCTCGTCTTCGTCAAGTCTCATATTTATGGGGAGCATATCCTCCATGGGCGTTTTTTCCATGCTCCCGTATATGTACGTATTCTGTCCTCCCGTGGTGAAAAGCCCGCGTCCGAGTCTGCTCACATATTCCTTGAGCGTTTCCGCCGCTTCCGACGGCATATCGTCCATATTTACGTTCATGAGTATCACGGCGTCATAATCTCTGAGCCCGGATACCGAACGCGGAAAATCTCCCGGAAGCATGACGGTAGTCTGATAGTCCACCGCTTCCAGAAGGTTCACCATCTCGTGGGCCTCCTGCCACTGTTCCGCCTCGGCTTCTTCTTCCTCCGTGGTACCGTCGATTATAAGTATGCTGGGGTCCCCGGCCACTTTTACATATGAATAAACCATATTGTTTTCCGCAACCGTGTCGTTTGCGGAGACCGCTTCCGCCCGGTATGAGTGGACTCCGGAAGTTCCGGCCGTGGTTTCGAACACCACCTCGTTTTCGCCGCTCACCACGTCGGCCGTCTTCTCCTCTATCAGCTCTTCGCCGTCGTAAAGGCTGATGCTGACGGTTTCGGAGATGTTACTCTCCACCAGAACGGTAACGTTTATGGGATCGCCCGTGTAGGCGTTCTGCGGGACATCCATACCGCTGAGCTGTATCTCTCCCGATCCCGAAGCATACGGTGCAAGCTCGATAACGTCCACCCTAATCCCGTCGCCGGCAAGCTCCCTCGCTTTTGTCTCCGCGTGTCCGTCCGTTTCAAGTCCGTCCGACAGCAGCAGTATCCTTTTGTTTGTGCCGTCCGGAAGAAGTTCCGCGGCAAACTCCAACGCGCCGTCAATATTCGTGGCCGTGGCGGACGGCGTCGGAACGCGTTTTATGTAATAGTAGCCGTCCTCCGTGTCGGCGTTTTCCAGAAAATCCATGGGGACCTGGGTGACAGTGTTGTAGCCGAACCCGACCATGGCTATCTGCGTATCGCCGTCAAGCTTCTCCGTGAATTCGTTCACGTAGTCGCGCATCTGCTCCCGCGACGCCGCCGTAGAGTCCGAGAGATCCACCACTATGACCACCGATGTAAGCTCAGATCTGCTCGTGACCGTAAATCCGGACAGCAGGAGCAGTACAAGCATCACGGCCGTGCAGCGCATTATAAGCGACGAAATGTATTTCAGGCTCCGGCGCCTTTTTTTCTTTATGAAGAAAAGCGGTACCACGGTGAGTACGAGCGCGGGAATCACAAGCCACAGCACCCACAGGTCGGTAAAAGTTATCTCAATATTGCTCACGATAGTACAACCACCATTCCGCAAGAAGTAACACAAGCAGCGCCACGGCAAGGTATATCCATATCTCTATCGCACCGGTACCTTCACCAACATCCGGAGCGCCGGTGTCGGCGGCAGTAACCAGAACGCCGCCCTCAAGCCCGGTGTCGCTCTCGCCCGACGGCGGACCGACGTAAAAGCTGAAGGTCTTTTCAACGGTTTTGCGGCCCGTTTTTACCTCCTGCGTGACGGTATATATCCCCGGCTCGTATACCGTAAACGCTCTGGGTGAATCAAGCGGGGTCAGGGCCGTCACGCTTCCGTCCGGCTTTGTAAGGGTTATCATTTCAGCCTTTGGAAGCCTGGAAACCGTCACCGCGTCTCCGAGGTCAAATTTTGAAGAATCCAGCATCACCGGGAACGAGTATTCCGTCATATTGGCAAAAAGTTTTGGAAGATCCACGAGCTTCGGAAGGTCCGAGTCGTGGATATCAAACGCAAACACTATCACCCTGCTGTCAAAATCCCGGGGTACCAATACCGCCGGGTAATCGCGGCAGGTAAAAATAACGTCGAAGCCGGAATATTCCCCGTAGGGTACGAGATAGGACAGGCCGATGTTGGTCTCGGTATCGTCCTCGGAATTTTTGTCGATGTATTTCGTGAGAAGCTCATAATACGCTCCGCCCGTTTCAGGGGAGAAGGAGAGGCGGTCCATAACCATGGCCATGCCGTTTCTGTCCCCTTCAAGCGGCGGGATGCCTTCCGTCTGGAGCTTTATGCCAAGCTCCTCCGGAACGTCCATGACTCCGAACATCCACACGGCGCCGTCGTTCGGAAGAGTCTCGGGGCACTCTCCGTCAAATATGTACAGGTCGTACCCGGAAAGCGCCGTCGCGGCGGTATCCCCGTCGGAAAGGCTCCCGAGCGCCTGTTCTACGGTTTCAAAGGTCTTTACGTCAAAACTTTCAAAGGCGCCCAGTATCTTCTGTAGGAATACCGGCTGGTCGCTTATCAGCATGACCTTGTAACTCTCTTCCGGAGTCACGCAGAGAAAAAACGAATTATCCGACGCGTTCCCGTCGTCCGCCTCTATGAATACCTCTGCGGTCTCAAAGCTCTTTACCCCGGTACCCGTCCAGTACACGTTCTGCGGCTCGTTCGCCGTGCATGACACGAGTCTCGCGTCCACGGGTTTTCCGTCCACGTAAAGCGCGACCGTCAGCTCCGCGTCCGTGCCGTAACTGACTATGCTGCTCAGAAACACGCAGCTTCCGTCTCCCTCTGTTGTGACGCTGAGGGATTGCGCAGCGGCGTTCCACTCGTTCTCAAGAGCCACGTTCACCACGTTCACGTCTGACACGTCGGTATAGTTTTTGTCCGTGTAATAGAATATTTTCGCATATGGGTTCTGTTCCTGTATGAGTCTCGCAAGGGCCAGCGCGTTGTCAAAATCCGCCGGAAAGTCCGAGCATGTGAGGGACTCAAGCACGTTCACCACCTGAACGGAGGAATCAGACCTGTTTATCATGTATGAGGTTCTGTCGCCCGTGTATATGACCGTGGCTTTGTTCCCGTATTCCATTTCGGACGCGAGACTTATAGCTTCGTCCACGGCGCGTTCAAACCTTGTTGTGTCCCCTGTCTTGGTCTGCATGCTCGCCGAGCCGTCCACTATCAGCACCCATTCCTCTCCCTTGCCACTTATGGCCATTGTAGGCCTTGAGGCTATCAGGGCGATGAGCACAAGGGTGAGAAGCTGCAGGATGAATATGATTGACCGCCGCAGGATCTGCCACGGCATCTTTTTCTTTATAAGCAGCTCGCTGCGTTTCCATATGAACGTGCTGGATATCTGGCGCTCTTCATATTGAGTTTTGATTATGTACGCCGCTATGAGAACCGGTACCGTAAGCAGCAGCCACAGCGCGCTGGGATTTAAAAAATTCATCTCACAAAACCCGTTTCGTATCCTTTTTTGAAAAGTATGTCCTCAATGGTGTCGTTGCCGGACACGCACATGTACCCCGCTCCCCTTGACGCGCAGAATCCCCTGACTTCCTCGAGATATGCGTTCAGGGCGGTTTTGTACGCCTCCATTATGCTGCGGTTGATATCCATCCTGGTGTTGCGCGGATCCTGCAGCCCGTCGGCCTCAGCGTCCGTAAGGTGCGTCTTGCCCAGCATATCCGGGTCGTATTCCTCGGGGGACAGCACCTGTATGACGAGAACCTCTCTTTTTCTGTGCAGCAGGTAGTCAATAGCTTTTTTCCAGTCGGATTCGGTAAAAAGGTCGGATATTATAACAGACACCCCGTTATCTCCGCCCGGATCGGGGCAGCTTCGTATGGCCGCTTCAATATCCGTATCTCCGCCGAATTCCGCTTCCGAGAGAAGCGCGGCCGCATCGTAAAATCCGTCTATGCCGGTCACCTGCCCGCACAGCTCCCTGCACCGTCCGTCCGCCATGAGCCTGAAGGACACCCTGTCCATGGCCAAAACAGACAGGTATCCGAATGCCGCAGCCAGCCTGAGGGCAAGTTCCCCTTTCTCCGGGCGCCCCGACTGCATGGACTCCGAACAGTCGATATATATGTGAGTGCTGAGCTTCCTCTCGTCGGTATACTGCTTCACAACGTATTTTTCAAATCTGCTGTAAATGTTCCAGTCAAGCCTGCGAAGGTCGTCCCCCGGCACGTATTCACGGTAATCCGCGAATTCAAAGCCCGAGCCGTAGGATTTGGATTTTCTGCTCCCGCCTATGAGCCCGTTCATGGGTCTTCCTATGTACATCGTCAAGGCTTCCAGGTGATTTATAAATTCGCTGTCGATAACTTTTCGTTTCATACGCGTTTATTTTCTTCCGAGCATCTTTTCCACGACGGCCGCCACCGGGGACTTGGGTCCGTCCGAAACTTCCTTTATCACGGCACGCACGATATCATCCGGGGTCTTCTTGTCAGTCACCGCGTCAAAATTAAGCTTAACTCTGTGACGCAGCACGGGGAGAGCCAGGGTGTTTATATCCTCAATTGAAACATTATACCTTCCGTTAAGCAGAGCCCTGACCTTTGCACCGGTAATGAGCGCCTGAGCGGCGCGCGGACTTGCTCCCAGTTTGACGTACTTCCTGCCGGTTTCCGACGCGTTCTCGCCGTCCGGGTGAGTTGCCGCCACAAGACGCGCGGCATACTCGGTCACTTCCTCTATAACAGGTATATCCTTGGCCGTCTCGCGCATCTCCAGAAGCTCAGCCCCGTTTATCACCGGCTGAGCCTTCTCCTCCATGGTCGCCTGCGTCATATCAACTATGCTCACAAGCTCCTTTACCGTGGGGAATGTCACTATAAGCTTAAACATGAATCTGTCCATCTGGGCTTCCGGAAGGGGATACGTACCGTCCTGCTCTATGGGGTTCTGCGTAGCCAGCACGAAAAACGGCTCCTGAAGCCTGCGGGTTTCTCCCGCCACCGTCACCGAATGCTCCTGCATGGCTTCCAGAAGCGCGGATTGCGTTTTGGGGGTCGCGCGGTTTATCTCGTCCGCAAGCACTATATTGCTGAACACCGGGCCCGGCTGGAACTCGAATTTGGATCTGCCGTCCTCGCCCTTCACTATCATGTTAGTGCCGGTAACGTCCGCGGGCATCATGTCCGGGGTAAACTGTATGCGGGAAAAAGGAAGGCTGAAGGTTTTGCCCAGAGCGCGCACGAGACGGGTCTTGCCCACGCCGGGGACGCCTTCAAGCAGGACGTTTCCCCCGGCGATCATCGCGATCACCGTACCTTCCACAACTTCCTTTTGGCCTACCATGTCCTTGGATATCTCAGCGAATATCGCCTTGCTTTTTTCGCTGAACGCCGTGAGCTTTTCTTCGGTTATCATGCTTTTGCGGCACTTCCTTTCATACTGTACGTGTTTGCAGATTCATTTTTACTCATTTACTCAAGGGACGTGAAATACGCTATTATAACGTCTTTAAGGCTGTCCGGTATCTCGCTGCGGGATATGCTCTCAAGGGCGTCGGCATAGTATTCGTAGTAAGAATCCTTGTACGAGACTTCGCCCTCCACTATTATCTGTTCGTAAACATCCCGTATGAAATCCTCGTCGGTGAGTTCAAAATCATCCTGTCCGAAAATATCCCCTACCTGGGACGGGTCAAAAAACGTTTCATCGTCCTCTTCTTCTCCCGCGTCCCCGCCGGAGCCGGTCCCTCCGCCTTCTCCGTCGGCCGCGTTTCCGTCAGACGTCTCGCCGTCCTCGGTTCCGGGAGCCTCTTCATTGCCGCCGGAGGCCTCTCCGCTCCCCTCATCCTCTCCGCCGGTTGTCCCGAAAAGCTCGTCGCGCGCGTCCTCTATTATCCCTACTATTTCCTGAAGCTCATCGCTGAGCTCGTTGCGCCTGTCGGTCTCGTCGGCTATGGCCTGCTCGGCTCCGCTCAGGCCCAGCCCTCCCTCCGTGACAGCTGAATCGTCCGGATTTTCAATCGTCTCGTCATCGTACTGCGCCGCCGCGTCCTCAAAGCTCTGAGCCAGCTGCTTGAGGGCTTCGATTATCTGATCCCCCGTCTCGTCTCCGGCGGCTTCCACGGCGCTGTTCAGCTTATCGGCCATGTCCTTGAACCACTGCTGTCTTTCATCTTCCGGCAGGGACAGCATTTCGTCCCTGAGGTTTTCCACGGCCTCGTGGAGCTTGTCGTTGTCCTGGCTGTTTATCGCCTCGCCCAGCTCCTTCGTGTCCTCGTCTTCTTCAAGGATATCACCGATATCCTTGTTGCCTGTCTCCCTTTCTATTATTGCAAGTATCTTTGTCCTTGCTTCGGATATTTTAGCCGCTTTTTCAAGTGTACTGTCGAGATCCGTCACTGATGCTTCAAGCTCATCCACTATCTGATCCAGCTCCGCACGTATATCCTCGCTCACCTCTGCCTGCTCGACCGTCTCGCGCAGCTGCGCTATCAGGTCCGCTATTATCCTGCTTTCTTCCACCACTTCGGGCGGCAGCGGCTCTGCGGTGGCCTCCAAGCTGCGGTACGGCAGCATGGAAATAAGGCTGAGCGCCACTATCAGCGCTCCCACTGCGGCAAACGGCCTGTACCCTATGCGCATGGGTATATGAGACGTTTTTATTTTCGACAGCCTTTCCCGGGCATCCTCACGCTGGAGAGACGCAATGTACGATCCGTCCTTCTCCAAAGCGAGCATCGTTTCGGCCCTTTCCTCAAAGCCCTCTTTATCGATGCGGCGGGCGGTCTTTTTCATATTAGGACGATAAATAAAATACACCGGTACCGCTATTATCAAAGCGGCGCAGATGCTGTACGTCATCGCCGTGAGCAGGTCGCATTCCCACCTTGTGATACGGGATACCACCGTTATCACTATGCCTATGGACAGCCCCGCCAAAAGTCCCGCCAGAAGTGCCTTGACGGCGGCCTCCAGACGCAGTTTTCTCATATACGGCGCAAACAACTTTTTGAAGCTCATAGTTCCTCCCCCGCTCTGTCAATGCACTAACGGCGCCGCGGCAGTCACACGGGGTTCCTGCCCGCAGCCCGCCGCGGTTTCTCCGCACAGGCAATATCACGTTATATAGCTTTGTTTATGACAAATATATCAAACACGCTGTGAAATATCCATAGTCTATGTGGATAATATACAAAAATTTAATATTTCCACCGTGGTTTTTACGTTCTCCGGTTCAGGCGGTATTCATAGAAACGGCCGGCGGAGAGGATATCTCCGCCGGCTGTTGCGGACTGCATATACGGTAACCGGCAGGCATCATTTCAGTCTGAAAAGCCTTTTTACCAGTCCGTTTACCTTTTCCCGCTTCTCCCTGTCCGTGCTGTTAAACGCTTTCTGCATCGCCATTGCGCTGCGCAGCGGGTTGTTTTTCAGGTCGGTGACCGTTTTTGCCCCGGTAGCGTCCAGCGCGGCAAACAGCGTATCCGCTATATCCTTTTTTTCGTCCTCGCTCATTGAATCGATCCAGCTTCTTATGGCTTTGTCGCTTTCGCTGCCGAATTTTGTCCTTGACTTTCTGTCTACGAAACGGTCGGCTTTCACTTCCCATGAGAGCGGATCATGCTGCATGATATTTTTCTGCGAGCTGGCTATCACCCTGTACTTCCCGACCCTCTGAAGAAGAGCACCCACTATGGAGGATTCCGGGACCAGATTTATTATCCTGTCCTCCATCCTCCTGCATGAGGCCGATTCCGTGAAATCGCTGAGGAATCCGGGTCCGTCGTTGCTGTAGACCGCGACTATGCGTTCAGCTACGTCGTCCGGGGCATTCACCGCGGCCCATACCGCGAGGTTACCGCCCTTAGAGTGGCCTCCCACCCTTATTGGCCCTGCGGATCTGTCCGCCGCCCGGCACAGATACTCCGCCGCCCGCAATTGGGCCGGAACACCGTTTTTAAGCCCTATCATCAGGTCCTCCTTCCAGCCCGTGAGGGTGTCGTCCGTTCCTCTGTATGCGACAAAAACGCTCCCGTCGGGAAGCAGGAAGGTCACCGCCGAAAACTGTTCCGTGTCTTTCTCGCTGACCGTATTCACAAAATCCCTTACCAGAGTTCCTTCAAATCGTTTGCATTGCGAGGCTTTCACGGCTACATCGGTTATCTGCGGCGGGATTATGGCGCCTAAATATCTTTTTTCCTCGGGGAGAGCCGCAAACTCCGCCACTGCCGGTTTAAGCTCGGCCGTCTCACCTTCCGCAGCGGAAGGTGAAAAATCAACAAATGCCGTAACAGAAAGTATCAGGTTGTCAACCTCGTTAAAAGGCGCGGCCCTGAAGCTTAAATCCCCACGCCAGTCAAGGTAATCAAACATATTGGACGTTTTTGCCATACTCAGTACTCCTTTATCAGGCACTCACTGGAGATTATAACCTTTTTTATGCCGCACATCAATCATTTGCGTAACATTTCCGCCGAATTTTCAAAGGGAAACGCCCGAACTGCCCTTTGCAGTTTCGGACGTCTCCCTTCTGTTTCGGCCCGAAAATCCTTTGACGCTTTACGAACCGGCTGACAGCCTCGTTCTCAAACGCCGCCGGACAGACCGGCCGCTCTCACATTACGTTCGCAGCGGTGTGTTTCAAATCACGACGGAAGCATGCCTATACGCGAAACGCTTATTGCCGCGTTCTGTATGGTAAAGCCCATACTGTTGGAAACCACCTTGAGGGTTGCCGGCTCATCGGCTCTCAGCGTGGCATGGAAGGCGATTGTGGCCGACCTGTTGTCGTGCTCGAACGTGTGCCCTGCCGTGGCGCCGGGTATCGGCGTGCCGTCACGGAGAAGGCTGAGTTGGAACAGCGCCGGAACGGAGGTGCCGGTATCGGCTTTCACCGTGCAGTTTACATTTACCAGGTATACGCCGGGCTCCTTTATTCTCACATCCGCGGAACCGTTCATGTGGGTAACCGCGTATCCGGAGGTCATGGGAGTCGACGCGAAGGTTACCGGGCCGCACGGCGACGTAGCCTCGGCAAAAGTGTTTGTCGCCATGAGGGTGTCAGTCTCACCCATAACGCCCGTGTCGCCTTTCGGAATCACAAAGTTCAATATGGCGTTAGTACCGTCTCCCGTATTTGTGACAGCAGCCCGCGTTCCCGGTTCACCCGTGCTCACGGTTCCCACCGCAAGAGTCGCCACTGCTCCCGCATCGCCCGTGGGGCCGGTGGGACCTGTCGGGCCGGTTGGACCCGTGGGGCCCGTCGGGCCTGTGGGTCCGGTGTCGCCCGTGGGACCGGTGTCACCCGTGGCGCCGCGCGGTATGGTGAAGCTGAATACAGCGTTACTCGCGTCTCCAGTGTTGGTTACTTCCGCTTCTGTCCCCGGTTCACCCGTGCTGACATCGCCTACCGCAAGAGTTGCCGCGGTCCCTGCGTCGCCGGTGGGACCCGTCGGACCTGTGGGACCCGTGGGGCCCGTCGGACCCGTGGGACCTGTGGGTCCGGTGTCGCCTGTGGGACCGGTGTCACCCGTGGGTCCTGTGTCACCCGTGGGGCCGGTATCACCCGTAGGTCCTGTATCACCCGTAGGACCGGTATCGCCCGTGGGTCCGGTGTCACCCGTAGGACCGGTGGGACCGGTCGGGCCCGTGTCGCCCGTGGGGCCGGTGGCTCCTGTGGGTCCGGTGACCGTTACCAAAGTGAAATCGGGGGAAGTTCCCGGAGTACCTGTGGGATCGTCCTGATTGACTTCGTACAAAGCCCCGTTATAGTACAGCAGAGTACCTCTCGGATACGGTGTTCCCTGTACAAACGCATCCACCGAATCCAGTCCTGCGCCCGTGGGGCCTGTCGGACCGGTAGGGCCGGTAGGACCGGTGGGACCCGTGGGGCCGGTAGGACCGGTGGGACCCGTGGCCCCGGTCGCGCCCGTTGCACCGGTGGGACCCGTGGGACCGGTAAATCCCGTCAATCCGGTTGTACCGGTTGCGCCGGTTGGACCGGTGGGGCCGGTTGCTCCCGCTGCGCCGGTAGCTCCGGCGGCTCCCGTCGCGCCGGTAGGACCGGTAGCTCCGGTTACGCCCGTGGTTCCGCGCGGGATTGAGAAATTAAGGATAGCGTTAGTTGCGGTTCCGGTGTTGGTCACCGTTGCGCCGGTGTTGGGTTCTCCGGTGGTAACCGTCCCAACCGTTACCGTAGCCGCCGTTCCGGAAGGACCGGTGGGGCCGGTAGGGCCGGTCGGGCCGGTGGCTCCCGTCACTCCGCGCGGTATGACAAAATTAAGCACGGCGTTGCTTGCCGTTCCGCTGTTAGTCACAGCAGCTCCGGTATTGGGTTCTCCCGTGATAACTGTTCCTACAGTAACTGTAGCCGCTGTCCCGGTGGGACCGGTTGGACCCGTGGGACCCGTAGGTCCTCCGGCAGGACCCGTCGCACCGGTCGGACCGGTCGCGCCCGTGGGGCCGGTAGGTCCGGTCGGGCCGCAGCAACGGCAGCAAGTGCAGCAATTTGCCGGTTTCCCGCAGCGCGGACAGATATTTCTTCTGTCCCAAGCATTGGAAATCATTGTCCATACACTCCTTACATAATTATTCCGGCAATCATTTGTATCGACTGCCTCTTTTCAATATATTCCCGGCTTCTTCTAATGGTTCTCGGAAAGTCTGCGGAAATATTCCAAATTCAGCAGATACGCCCGGGACTTCGGGCGGTATGTGCCGGCCCGCCTGTTATATTCCTCAGCTTTTACCCTGTCCCCCAATTTATCGTAGCACACGCACAGCTGTATGCATGGCAGATACCCGTAGCAGTCCTCGGACACGAAAGCCCCGAATTTTTCCTCTTTCGGTATCTTCAGCGCCAACTCATACCAGAACGCCGCCAATCGATAGTTCTTGATTTTCAGAAATATACTGCCTATTTCGCAGCAAGTCTCCGCGCGGGGGGTGTCGTAGCAAAAAGTCCGCGTAAGCGCTCTCACTCCTCCGTCGGGATCGTTTGTTTCCGTAAAGCAGTATGAAAGTATCTTGCAGGCTTCAATATTGTTTTCGCTCCATCCTTCTTTGGAGTCGAGAAAATCCTTGAGAACCCTTTTCGCTTCCTCGTACCTTCTGTGATAATACAGCTCACGGCCGTAATAGAAGCGGTCGCGAGGCTCCAGGCGTTCCCCGGCTGCTATCTGACTTTCGTAAATTTTGAGATTCCTGTCGCTGTAAAACGTTTTTACCGAACAGTGCCTTATCGCCGCATCCGAAAATATCCTCCGTCCCACATGCACCATGGCTTCGTGTACCCGACCCTTCCACACCGCACCCGAACCCCTGCGTACCAGTCTTTCTCTGTAATATGAGAACACCGGGTTGCCTTCCTCGTCAAACGCGGTCTGGTATGGCATCATGACCGAGTCCACATCCTGCGAAAGAGCGTTTTTCATTTTCAAAAACAGCTCTCTGTTGTCCTCCGTCAGCACGTCGTCCGCGTCCAGCCACATTATGAAATCCTTTGTGGCTTTTGAAAAAGAAAAATTGCGTGCTGCGGAAAAATCGTCTATCCACGGAAAATCGTATATTTTGTCCGTGTATTTTGCGGCAATTTCTTTTGTTGCGTCCGTACTGCCGGTATCGGCTATCACTATCTCGTCCACGCAGTCCGCCACGCTGTCAAGGCATCTTGCCAGAACTTTTTCCTCGTTTTTCACTATCATGCACAGGCTGACCGTTGCCATGAAATCCCTCCCCCGCTTTGTTACGTATACATGTTATGCTGACCGCGGCTTGACTGTTCTTCTGCGGTCGTCTTTCATCCGTCCGGGAAGCGGTAAATTTCATGATGACAAAAATTTGTTTGTGTGATATAATGCGAAAAAAGTCGTTTTGCGTCCCATCTTCTGCGGCGGGAACGGTCCTTGACCGCCCCGCCCGGCGGGCGTTCATTCGGGCGGTGCGCTCACGGGAAAGGAATGATATACAACATGATCATCTGCAAAAAGTGCGGTACTGAAAATCCGGATAACGCAGAGTCGTGCAAGACCTGCGGCGGTTCTCTCACTTCCTCCGGTAAAAGCGGAGA
This sequence comes from uncultured Eubacteriales bacterium, assembly GCA_949284545.1. GTDB lineage: Bacteria > Bacillota > Clostridia > Oscillospirales > CAJFTT01 > CASDVX01. Next base: position 8,118 of record CASDVX010000155.1, on the reverse strand, counting down.
AACGGGCGACGATATCTATGAAACGTTTATGTCCGCAAGGGTAAGGCCGGTGCGGCACGACGAAAGGCGGACGACTTCCGCCCAGCCGCATGACGGCGCCGTGACGGAACCCGGATTTACCCCGCGGAGCAAGGCCGCCGGTGCAAAGCGTTCCGCAGGGAGCGCCGCTGCCGCGTTCCTGAAAAGGTCGTGGAAATGGCTTCTTCCCGTGGTCGCCGTGTTCATAGCGGCGGTGGTCATAATTGCGTCTGTCCTGTCCGCAAAGCCCGATTACGGCCTTCTTGCAATGACTCCTGAATATGTCATGTTCTCGCTGGCGGATCCCGTTGCCGACGGCGCGCTCGTGCCCGTAGGGCTTATGGACAGCAGCGGAAACGTTATTCTTGAGGCCGACTATCAATCAATACTCGGAGAGGTAGAGGACGGCATTTTCGCGGTGATAGGCAAAAATTCCAAAATCGGCGCCGTGAATGCAAAAGGGAAGGAAATTATTTCCTTTGACTATCTCGCGGCGGACGTCGAGATAGGGTTTTCGGACGGGCTTTGGGCTGTCGAGTCATCGGAGGGCTGGGGATTTGTTGACAAAAACGGCCGTGAAAAAATAGATTTTGAGTTTGCCGGAGCAAAAGGCTTTTCCGACGGGCTCGCGGCGGTCTATGACGGTGAGCTGTGGGGGTATATTAACAAGAGCGGCAAGCTCGTAATAGATTACGAATTTGAGGACGCGTCCTATTTTGACGGTGGAATGGCAAGGATCTGCAAGGACGGAAAATACGGGTTTATAGATAAAAACGGCGATATTGTTGTCAAGCCGGAGTTTGACGCGGCATATCCGTATTATCAGAACGGCCTGTGTCTCGTTAAGGTCGGGAACAGGTACGGTTTCATAGACGAAAAGGGTGAATACGCGATAAATCCGCAGTTTGACGATGCTCTCCCCTTCTCTCAGGGGCTTGCGGCAGTCAGGCTGGAGGACAAGATAGGTTATATAGACACCGACGGAAAGTATGTCATAAAGCCCTCCTACGACGGAAGTCTTACCGCGGAAAGCATGTTTTACGAGGGATACGCCGTTGTTTACAACGGCGATACCGCGATCGTCATCGACAAAAACGGGAAACAGTTTGTAGGCACGAGATTCAGGTGCAGCTATCTTTCACATCTGCACGACGGGTTCTTTGTCGCCTGCGTTGACGGAAAATACGGCATAATTTCGGCGGAAACGGGGGATTTTGTGCTGGATCCCTCGTACGATGAGCTTGCGTTCGGGCTCAGGGATGCGGCCGTGTTCCGCGGGGCCAGCGAAGATGTGAGCGTTTTTGTGGACTCGGACGGCAACGTGATACGCGAATCCGGTTCCGAACTTAAAGAGGTGCACTTCCTCTCGTCCGCCACACCGAAAACCGTGGCCGTCGCCCTGTGGTGCGAGGAAAGAAACTGACGCTCACCGGGTATAAGCCGAAACAGGTACAGGCTGAATACACAAAAAACAAGGAACAGTCCGGGAAGCACTCCCGATCTGTTCCTTGTTTTTAATGTTCCGTATTAATTGGGCTCACACATTTACCGGCAACCGTCTGTGTCCCGACTGCTTCCGGGGCAGGTCCGGTCGCCTGCGCGGTCAACACGCACTTCGCATATTTCAGCGTTCAGCACCGTGCATATCATCTTCAGGGCCGTGACCGCGTGCTCTGCGCCCCCGTATTTGTCGCTGTCATGGGAAAGGAGAATCGCCGCCCGTTTCCTCTTCTTCACGGGAGGTATCACGCCCATCACGAACCTGCGGTTAAAATAGACCTGAAACCTGTCCAGCACCGCTTTCATAGGGGCCGGGAAAGACAGGTTATACACCGGCGAAGCGAAAATCAGCAGGTCGCATTTTTCCACGTCCGCGTACAATTTATCCATATCGCTCATAAAGCAGCGTCCGGTCTTTCCGCATGAGCCGCAGTCCGTGCACGGAGAGGCAGAAAGAGAGTAGCATTCGGTTTCCCTTATATCGTCGTCCGGTTTAAGGCCCAGCCCGGAAACGTATTCCTTCAGCATTCTCGCCGTATTGCCTTCCTTGTGCGGAGACCCGTATATGACGCATACAGTCATGCCCGCAGTACCTCCCACTCGATCGCCGGCGGTTAATGCCGTTTTTTAGGCTCGAACCGCGGTTCGCAGGTCACATTCATTCCCAGCTTTCGGTATATTTTTTCGTCCACATCCGAAATTATAACCGAAAAATGCGCGTCGTACCCTCTCAGGCTGTCCAGCTTTTCCATTGCTGCCGCCGCTTCCGCCGAGGATACGGAACTCATGCTCAGGGCTATGAGAAGCTCGTCGCAGTGAAGTCTCGGGTTCTTGTGGCCTAAATAAGCGGTTTTCAGCCGGGTTATCGGTTCCAAAACTTCCGCGCTTATTATGTCCTTTTCCTTGTCTATGCCCGCAAGGGCCTTCAAAGTATTTAACAGAAGCGCCGAGGATGCTCCGAGAAGCGCCGACGTTTTTCCGGTAATTATTCGTCCGTCATCCAGAGTTACGGCTCCGGCCGGTCCCCCGGTAGCCTCCGCTCTTATCAGCGCCGCACTGACTGCCGGACATATGTCCGGCGTAACTTCAGCCTGATTCATCAAAAGCTCAAGTTTCGCTGTCTCACGTCCGTCTCCCCCGCGGCGTTTTTCTTCCGCAGCAGTGACATAGTAACGGCGCAGTATCTCAAGCTTTGCGGCGCGGCGGACCGTGTCGTCGTCAATTATGCAGAACCCCGCCATATTCACGCCCATGTCCGTAGGCGACTTGTAGGGAGAGCTTCCCAGAATACGTTCAAGCATGGCCTTGAGCACCGGAAAAATCTCCACGTCCCTATTGTAATTCACCGTCGTTTTTCCGTATGCCTCAAGGTGGAACGGATCTATCATGTTTACGTCGTCAAGATCCACCGTGGCCGCCTCGTAGGCTATGTTCACCGGATGTTTTAGGGGCAGATTCCACACGGGGAACGTCTCGAATTTCGCGTACCCGGCTTTTACCCCCCTTTTATTCTCGTGGTAAAGCTGCGAAAGGCACGTTGCCATTTTCCCGCTGCCGGGACCCGGTGCGGTGACCACCACCAACGGCTTTGTCGTTTCAATATAGTCGTTTCTGCCGTAACCTTCGTCGCTGACTATACGCGCTATGTCCGACGGATATCCCGGTATCGAGTAATGCAGGAAGCTTTTGATGCCTATCGCCGAAAGTCTGCGGCGGAACGCGTCCGCCCCCTCCTGGCCTGAATATCTTGTTATAACCACGCTGCCTACGTAAAAGCCCAGCTCACGGAAAATGTCTATCAGCCGTATCACATCGTCGTCGTACGTTATTCCCAGATCACCGCGGACCTTGTTCTTTTCAATGTCCCCGGCGTTTATCGCTATAATTATTTCCGCATCTGCAGAGAGGTTCTGGAGCATGCGTATCTTGCTGTCCGGTTCAAAACCCGGAAGTACCCGTGAAGCGTGATAGTCATCAAAAAGCTTCCCGCCGAACTCAAGATAGAGCTTGCCTCCGAACTGGGATATCCTCTCGCGTATCTTTTCCGACTGAAGTTTTATGTATTTGTCGTTATCGAAACCTCTTGTCATGTAAAGTCCGCTCCTCCCTCAGTGCTTGAGGGTGAGCGCATATCTCACCTTTTCGGCTATTCCGCCGGCCGTCAGGCCGAATTTTTCCAGCACTTCCCTGGCAGGACCGGACTTTCCGAATCTGTCCTCTACGCCGTGTCGCACCACGGGCACGGGGCACCCTTCAGCCACCGCTTCCAGGACCGCGTCCCCCAGTCCGCCTATGATACTGTGCTCCTCCGTGGTGACTATGGCGCCGGTCTCCTTCGCGGCCTTCACAACTATGTCCTTATCTATCGGCTTGACAGTGTGAATGTTCACTACCCGCGCGGATATTCCTTCCTCAGACAGCATATCCGCCGCTTTCAGCGCTTCGCACACCATGAGCCCTGTGGCTATGACCGTAACGTCGTTTCCGTCCCGAAGCACGCGGCCCTTTCCCCATTCGAACACATATGTCTCCGGGTCGTTTATCTGAGGTACTGCGAGCCTGCCGTATCTGAGGTAGACCGGCCCTTTATATTCGCACGCCGCCACCGTAGCCGCGTAGGCTTCGGTATAATCCGACGGGTTTATTATCACCATGCCGGGTATAGTTCTCATTATCCCCATATCCTCGCAGCATTGATGAGTCGCGCCGTCCTCACCTACCGAAAGTCCGGCGTGCGTAGCCCCTATCTTTACGTTGAGACCGGGATATCCCACGGAATTGCGTATCTGTTCAAACGCGCGTCCCGCCGCAAACATGGCAAAAGAACTGGCAAAAGCGATATTCCCCGCCGCCGCTATGCCGGCCGCCACCGATACCATGTTCCCCTCGGCTATGCCGCAGTTGAAAAATCTGTCCGGGTACTCCTTGGCAAATACCGCGGTCTTGGTGGATGCGGAAAGGTCTGCGTCCAGCACGAAAAGGTTTTTATATCTGCCGCCGAGTTCCTTCAGCGCGTCCCCGTAGGCTTCCCTCGTGGCTCTGGGCTTAAGTTCCGTCATATCAGTTTCCTCCTCCCAGCTCGGCCATTGCCGTCTCGTACTGTTTCCTGTCCGGCGCAACGCCGTGCCAGCCCGCCATATTTTCCATAAACGAAACGCCCTTGCCCTTCACCGTTTTTGCAATTATCACCGTGGGTTTCCCGCAGCACTGCCTGGCCTTTTCGCAGGCTTCCTCCATCTGCCCGAAATCATGCCCGTCTATTTTGAGAACGTTCCAGCCGAAAGCCGCGAATTTGTCATCTATCGGGTAAGGAGAGCAGACGGTATCTATCGTGCCGTCTATCTGAAGGTTGTTGTTGTCCACAAAGGCGCAGAGGTTGTCAAGCCCGTAGTGGGAGGCAAACATGGCCGCCTCCCAGACCTGTCCTTCTTCAAGCTCGCCGTCCCCCAGAACTGCGTAAACCCGATAGTCTTTGCCGAGCCTTTTGGCCGCCGCAGCCATACCGCATGCGGCGGATATTCCCTGTCCCAGCGATCCTGTGGACATGTCCACTCCCGGGGTGTTTCTCATGTCCGGATGTCCCTGAAGTATCCCGCCTATCTTTCTCAGCGAACGCAGCTCCTCTTCGGGAAAGTATCCTTTTACCGCAAGTACGGCGTAAAGCGCGGGGGCGGCGTGTCCCTTTGACAGAACGAACCTGTCTCTTTCGGGATCGCCCGGATTCCTTGCGTCCACGTTCATTTCATGGAAATAAAGGTACGTCAGTATATCCGCCGCGGACAGCGACCCTCCCGGATGCCCGCTTCCCGCCAAATGTATTCCCTCCACGGCAAGGCGCCTTACCTTGGCCGCCGCGTCCTTAAGCTGCTGTTTTTTCGCTTCTTCCATTTTGTTCCTCCCCGATAGGTTTTCACCGATTTGAGCGCTGTTCCTCACGTTTGCCGCGTATCACGCGCGCCCTTTTTCTCTCTTTATATACTCAACCATATCTCCGACCACGCCTTCCTCGCAGGAACACGCCGTTATATCCGCCGCATCCTTTGCCGCAGGAAGACCGTCAGACGGCGCAAACGACACATGCCCGGCTTTTAAAAGCTGTATATCATTATTATGGTCGCCCGCCGTAAACAGGTTGTTTCTGCTTATGCCGTACATCGCCGCAAGGCGCAGAACTCCTTCCGCCTTGGTGGCTCCTGCCGGGACAAGTTCGCAGTAATGCGGGCTTGTCCTCATGAAAAGTATCCTGTCGGTCTTTATCCCGGCAAGATACGCTTCTATCTCGTCGGCTGCGGCCTCATCGGCTACAGCCAGTGCCTTCTGCCACGGTTTCCCGCTTTCCTCCACGGTGCAATAGGTGCATTTCATTTGCCCTATATCGAACCTTTTCAGCCTCATGTCGGTCATCTCCGTCCTGCGGAGGATGTACATGGATTTACCGCTGTAAACTTCAATCCCGCAGTCCGGGAACCTTTCCATCAAGCCTTCCACTATGCCGTAGGCGCTGTCATCGAGATCCTCGGAAAAAATTATCTCGTCAGTTGCGTAATCATAGGCCGTGGCGCCGTTGTTGACTATCGCCGGGAATTTTAACCCTATCTCCTTCACGGCGGGAAGCGTCGCGGCTATCGACCTTCCGGTCGCCAGAGTAAATATACCCCCGCCGGACACAAATTCCTCTATGGCGTCCATGTTCCTCCGGCAGACCGGTTTCCCGGAGGGTTTCACCGTGCCGTCTATGTCACAGGCTATCATCATACCGGAAAATATTCCCTTGTTTAAGTTATCAGGCTTCAAAGCTTCCTCACCTTATCAAGTATTTCTTCAAACCACGGCTGGCGGGCCGCTCTGAACATCATGTGCTCTCCTGTCGCCGGGTGGACAAACGATATTTCCACAGCCTGGAGCGTTTGCCCCGACGTGCTTATCTCGCGTCTGACCCCGCCGTACAGCTCGTCGCCGAGTATCGGATGGCCGATATGCGCCATGTGTACTCTTATCTGATGGGTCCGTCCCGTTTCAAGCCGGAACTTCACCAGGCTGTAACCTCTGAAGCGCTCTTCCACCGCGTAATGCGTCACGGCTTCCCGACCGCCGCTTATCACCGCCATTTTTTTGCGCATGACAGGGTGCCTGCCTATGGGCGCGTCCACGGTGCCGGCGTCCTCGGGCGGGGCGCCTATCACAACCGCCTCGTATATTCTTCCCGCCGTGTGCCGTTTTATCTGCTCCGACAGGCTTATGTGAGCGGCGTCGTTTTTAGCCACGAGCAGAAGCCCGCCCGTGTCTTTGTCTATCCGGTGGACAATTCCCGGGCGCAGGACTCCTCCCACGCCTGACAGCCCGTCGCCGCAGTGCGCCAGAAGCGCGTTCACAAGCGTGCCGTCCGGGTTTCCCGCTCCGGGATGCACAACCATACCCTTGGGCTTGTTTACAACCAACAGCCACTCGTCCTCATAAACTATGTCAAGCGGTATGTTTTCCGGTTTCGCTTCGTCCGGCACGGGGGCCGGCACCGTGTATTCCACCGTATCCCCGGCCTGAAGCCTTTCGCTTTTCTGCGTCTTCTTTCCGTTTACCGTGACAAAGCCGCCGGATATGAGCTTCTGAGCCGCCGCGCGGGACATTTTCTCACCGGAAGAAATGAAACTGTCAAGTCTCTCGCCGGCGCATTCCTCGGGTACTTTTTTAATCATCCTGTTCCACGGGCTTATCTTCATCTCGGCTATCCGACGTGATCCCGGACGCCTCCGGCGTTTCGGCGGCTCCGTCTATCCCGTCCGTATCGTCGGTGCCGCCGCGTGCCTCTTCCTTCCCGGACGCAGCAGCCCTGTGAAGCTGAATCTCGTCCACTATCAGGTAAAGTATCACAAGACCGGCACCGAGGCACACGAATATGTCCGCGACGTTGAACACGGCGAAATCCATAAATTCAAAGTCGAACATATCAACCACATAGCCTTTCCCTATCCTGTCGATAAGGTTTCCTATGCCTCCGCCTATTATGCATATCGCCGGTATGTATTGAAGCGGTTTCCTCAGTCTGCCGGAATAAAGCAGGAACATCGCCACTGCCACCATAATGATTGTGACCGCTATGAATACCCAGCGGTGGTCTGCGAGTATCCCGAAAGCCGCTCCGTCGTTTTCCAGATACGCAAACCGTATGAATCCGGGTATGAATTCTTTCGTGCCCACGGCCGCCAGCTCATTTACCGCCCACAGCTTTACCAGCTGGTCTGCCGCTACTATGGCCGCTATGGCAAGCGTTGACAAAATGGCCAGGATTATCATCGGCAGAACACCTCCCCCTTTTTTCCGTCCCTCGCCCCGTCCGTCTCCTGGACGGGCGGGGCGAGATCAGAGTCATTTCACTATTTTCGCACAATGTGCACATAATGTGGGGTGCGCCGCGTCACTGCCTATATCTTCACTGTATACCCAGCAGCGCTCGCATTTTTCTCCCGAGGCCTTCCTCACCGTAACGGAAACATTTTCGCCCATGTATTCCCCTTCACCGTCAGTGCGCAACAAAACCTTCGAGACTATAAGGCACGCTCTGAGGTCTTCCACCGACGAGAGGAGCTTCTCCGTCTCCGCGTC
>CASDVX010000154.1 GCA_949284545.1 uncultured Eubacteriales bacterium | reverse complement strand
CCGTACGGATTCATGCAGAAGGTCCTTACCAGATCCTCAAACTTCTCAGTGCGGTAGACTATTTTGCTTTCGTACAGTTCGTCGGTAATATGCGAAAAGACCACGGCGGGCAGTTCAACCCGCACGCCGATATCCACGCGGTTGGATTTCATGGGTATGTCAAGGCTGCTGCACACCGATTCCATCCACTTGCTTCCGCTTCTGCCTACTGAGATAACGCATTCTTTGCATTTGTAAGTACCGGAACCGGTGTGGACTTCGTACCCGTCACCGCACTTGGTCACTGCGGATACCGGCGAGTTGAAGTGAAAATCCAGCTTGTCCTTAAGCTCATTATAGAGATTTTCGAGCACCACATAGTTTACGTCTGTGCCGAGATGTCTGACCTGCGCGTCAAGAAGATGGAGCTTGTGCTCGAGGCATTCCTTTTTAAGGTGCGTGTTCGCGGTGGAATAAAGTTTGGAACCGCTGCCGCCGTGAGACAGGTTTATGCCGTCCACATACATCATAAGATCCAGAGCCTGCTGCCTGCCTACATACTCGTACAGCGTTCCTCCGAAATGATTGGTTATGTTGTATTTACCGTCGGAAAAAGCACCGGCTCCGCCAAACCCGTTCATTATTGCACAGGTAGAGCATCGTATGCACGATTTGATCTTGTCCCCGTCTATCGGACACTTTCTCTTATGCAGCGGGTTGCCGGCTTCAAATACGGCAACCTTCAGACCCGGAGCCAGTTTTGTAAGCTCATACGCGGTAAATATTCCGCCGGGGCCGGAACCTACTATTATCACGTCAAAAACCATATTGTCAACACTTCCTTCTCCGGAGCGTGGCCTCCGGAATAACAATACTATATCGCGAGCCGGAGCGGCCGCCGTCAGAAGCGCGTACCCGCCGCGGCGTAAAGCGAAAAACGGCAGATACATTACCGGACCGGCTTGCCTGAAACATATTAGCACATATTGCTTGAATAAGCAACAGCGCTCCGCACAACGGTTCACAAAAAATTTACACAAAACCCTGTTGTCGGGTAAAAAAAGGCTTGCATTCGTCGTTTTCGTATGGTAATATAATCGAGCGTGCATATGCGTTGAAGCGGGAGGTTGCCGGGAAACCGGGTTAAAAATTTCCGTGGAGTATGTCCGTCAATCGGGCGACAGGGTTTTGCACAAATGGCTTGTTTAAGCGATTTAGCAGAGTTTTTCACCGTCACCGGAATGAACGTTTTCAGGTATGGTTCATTTCGGCTTTGTAACGCCGGGGCAAGAAACACCCGGGGCGGTGTAAAAAACAGCCTGTCCATGCAAAAACAAACGAGGAGGCTAAGCTAAAATGGCAATCAAGGAGAAGATCAGGATCAGGCTCAAGAGCTACGACCACCAGCTTATCGACCAGAGCGCCGAGAAGATAGTGGAAGCAGCCAAGCGCACAGGCGCAAAGGTGTCCGGCCCGGTGCCGCTGCCCACCGAGAAGGAAGTTGTTACGATACTTCGCGCCGTACACAAGTACAAGGACAGCCGCGAGCAGTTTGAGAGAAGGGTGCACAAGCGCCTTATCGATATAATCAAGCCGTCGGCCAAGACCGTAGATGCGCTTACGAACTTATCCCTGCCCGCCGGCGTCGAGATCGAGCTCAAGTATTGATCCGAGCCGGGCGAGTCAAGTTGGCGAAGGCCAACCAATAACCGGAGGAGGTAGAAAATGAAAAAAGGTATCATTGCAAAGAAGATTGGCATGACGCAGATCTTCGACGAAAAAGGCAAGGTCATTCCCGTCACCGTGGTTGAAGCGGGACCTTGCGCGGTCATCCAGAAGAAGACCGTTGAGAACGACGGATACGAGAGCGTGCAGCTCGGGTTTGACGATGCAAATGTGCGCAATGTCAACAGACCCCAAATGGGGCATTTTAAGAAGTACGACGCGGCTCCGAAAAAAGTAGTCCGCGAGTTCAGGTTCGACGACTGCTCGGCTTTTAACACCGGAGACATAGTCAAGGCGGATGTTTTTTCCGTCGGAGACAGCGTGGATGTGATCGGTACCAGCAAGGGCAAGGGTTTCCAGGGTGCGATCAAGCGTCACAATCAGCACAGGCTTAAGATGTCACACGGTACCGGCCCGGTGCACAGAGAGGCGGGTTCCATGGGCGCCAACTCGGATCCGTCGAGGGTATTCAAGGGCAAGGCGCTGCCCGGACACATGGGCAGTGAACAGGTCACCGTTCAGAATCTCGAGATTGTCAAGGTGGACGCGGAAAACAACCTTATCGCGATCAGAGGAGCCATACCCGGCCCCCGCGGCGGTTACGTGTTCATCTCCGACAGCGTCAAGGCTTAAAGGAGGTTATTGGAATGCCGAAGGTACAAGTTGTTGACAAGACCGGAGCGGGCATCGAAGAGATAGAGCTGTCCGATGCCGTGTTCGGTATCGAGCCGAACGGACCGGCGATGCACGCCTGCGTAGTGAATTACCTGGCCAATCAGCGCCAAGGCACGCAGTCCACGCTCACGAGGGCGGAGGTATCCGGCGGAGGCAGAAAGCCGTGGAGGCAGAAAGGAACCGGGCGCGCGCGTCAGGGTTCCACCAGGGCTCCCCAGTGGACTCACGGCGGAATAGCTCTCGGCCCGAAGCCCAGAAGCTACCGTTTCACTCTCAATAAGAAGCTGAGAAGACTGGCTATGAAGTCGGCGCTTTCCAGCAAGGTAAGCACTTCGGATATGATAGTGCTTGACAGTTTCGGCCTTGAGGGTATAAAGACCAAAGATGTGGTTGCGGTACTGAAGGCCATAGGAGCGGAGAAAAAGCCGCTCATAGTTCTTGACAGCGTTGATGAGAACGTCATCAAGAGCGCAAGGAACATTTCCGGCGTCAAGACTACACAGATAAACAACCTCAACGTGTACGATATTGTGAACGCCGGCAAGCTGGTCGTTCTCAAGGCCGCCGTTGCGGGAATCGAGGAGGTCTACGCATGATTAAGACTGCTCACGATATCATTGTCCGTCCGGTTATCACGGAAAAGAGTATGGCAGCCATGGCTCAGAACAAGTTCACGTTCGAAGTTGCCAAAGGCGCCACGAAGATCGACATAAAGAAGGCTGTCGAGGAGCTGTACGAGGGCGTTAAAGTGGCTAAGGTTGCCACGATTTCCGTCCGCGGCCGCGCCAAGAGGGTCGGACGCCACGAGGGCTACACCTCCGCCTGGAAAAAGGCTGTCGTTACGCTCACGTCCGACTCAGCCAAGATCCCCTTCTTTGAAGGTCTGAACTAATATAAGGAGGATAAATCCAATGCCGATAAAGAGCTTCAAACCGACCACGGCATCGAGGAGGCATATGACAGTCACGGATTATTCCGGCCTGTCTAAAGTCGCTCCCGAAAAGAGCCTTCTTGATAAGGTAAAGAAGACCGCTGGTCGAAACAGTTATGGCAGGATAACCGTTCGTCATCACGGCGGCGGCGAAAAGCGCAAGTACAGGATTATAGATTTCAAGAGAAACAAGGCAGGCGTGCCCGCCACGGTCATGACTCTTGAGTATGATCCTAACCGCACCGCTTTTATCGCGCTTGTGCGTTATGAGGACGGCGAGAAGCGTTACATTCTCGCAACGGACGGCATGAAGGTAGGAGACGTTATTGTTTCCGGAGCCGACGCGGACATTAAGTCCGGCAATGCCCTTCCGCTCGCGAACATTCCCGTAGGTACCTTTATTCACAACATCGAGCTTCATCCCGGCCGCGGCGCGCAGCTTGTGCGTTCCGCCGGCAATATGGCGCAGCTCATGGCTAAAGAGAACGGATACGCGCAGGTGCGGCTCCCCTCAGGAGAAGTGAGGATGGTAGCGCTCAACTGTTACGCCACGGTAGGCCAGGTATCCAACATTGACCACGAGAACATGCACATAGGGAAAGCCGGCCGCAAGCGCCACATGGGATGGCGTCCCACGGTCCGCGGTTCTGTCATGAACCCGAACGACCACCCGCACGGCGGCGGCGAGGGCAAGTCGCCCATAGGCCGGCCCGGACCTGTTACCCCGTGGGGTAAGCCTGCTCTCGGTTATAAGACCAGGTCCAAGAAGAACCCCACCAACAAGTTTATCGTAAGACGCCGCAACGGTAAATAATGCATGCTTGAAAGGAGGCTGTTAGCGGATGGGAAGAAGTATAAAAAAGGGACCGTACGTTCAGGAGGTCCTGCTTAAGAGAGTTCAGGCTATGAATGAATCCGGCGAGAAGCGCGTTCTCAAGACGTGGAGCCGCTCTTCCACCATATTCCCTGATTTCGTGGGACACACCTTTGCAGTCCATGACGGACGCAAGCATGTTCCTGTATACATTACCGAAGACATGGTCGGTCACAAGCTCGGTGAGTTTGCGCCCACCAGGACGTTTAAGGGTCACGCAGGCTCAAAAACGTCTAACAACGGCAACTGACAGCGGTCGAGAGGAGGATAAAAAATGCAACAGGCAAAAGCGTACCTGAGCATGGTCCGCATTGCTCCCCGCAAGGTGAAAGTAGTGCTGGATCTGATCAGAGGCAAGGATCTCGAGTATGCGAGAGCGATCCTGAAAAATACTCCCAAGGCCGCAAGTCCGATTCTGCTGAAATTAGTAAACTCGGCGGCCGCAAACGCAGAGAACAACTTTAACATGGACCTGACGAAGCTCTATGTGAAGACCTGCTTTGTAAGCGAAGGGCCCACGCTCAAGCGTATCCGCGCCAGATCCAAGGGCAGTGCCGTGCGCATTCTTAAGAGAACGTCGAACATCACTGTCATACTTGAAGAAAAGGAAGACTGAGGAGGTTAGAATATGGGTCAGAAAGTTAATCCTCACGGCCTTAGAGTCGGCGTGATCAAGAATTGGGATTCCAGATGGATGACCGGCGATGAAAAGCTGGGAGAAACCATAGTTGAAGACTACAACCTCCGCAAGTACCTTAAGAAGCGTCTTTACGGAGCGGGAGTTCCCAAATTTGAAATTGAGCGCGACGCGAAGGGCGTAAGAATTGTCATTCACTGTGCAAAACCGGGCATGGTTATAGGAAGAGGCGGAAGCGAGATAGATAAGCTCAGGAATGAGCTGACTGCGATGCTGGGCAAACCTGTGACCATAGACACCGTAGAGATCAAGAATCCGGATATGAACGCTCAGCTTGTGGCGGAGAGCATAGCTCAGCAGCTTGAAAAGAGAGTTGCGTTCCGCCGTGCCATGAAGCTTGCCATCGCACGCACCATGAGGAGCGGGGCGAAGGGGATCAAGGCTAAGCTCAGCGGCCGTCTTGCCGGAGCGGAAATAGCGCGTTCCGAGTCCTACCACGAGGGAACTATTCCGCTGCAGACACTCAGGGCCGACATAGATTACGGTTTTGCGGAGGCGGCCACAACATACGGCCGCATAGGCGTGAAGATCTGGATATACAAGGGTGAGATACTTCCCCAGATCAAGAAACCCCGTGCAGAAGGAGGGGACAAGTAATGCTGCTTCCTAAAAGAGTCAAGTACCGCAGAGTCCACAGAGGACGCCTGACGGGCAAAGCATACAGGGGAAACACGATTGCTCACGGCGAGTTTGGCCTTCAGGCGCTTGAGCCGGCGTGGGTCACGTCCAACCAGATAGAGGCCGCCCGTGTCGCCATGACAAGGTTCATCAAGCGCGGCGGTAAGGTATGGATAAAGATATTCCCCGACAAGCCCATAACCGAAAAACCCGCCGAGACCCGCATGGGTTCCGGTAAAGGTTCGCCCGAATATTGGGTAGCGGTTGTAAAGCCCGGCAGAGTGCTTTTTGAGATTGCCGGAGTCAGCGAAGAGACCGCCAGGGAGGCAATGCGTCTTGCGATGCACAAGCTCCCGATAAAATGCAAATTCGTAACCAAGGAAACGGAGGTTGAGGTATAATGAAGGCCGCGGAAGTCAGAGAAATGTCCTTAGATGAGCTGAATTCCAAGCTTAAGGACCTGAAGGCCGAGTTATTCAACCTGCGCTTTCAGCACGCGATCAATCAGCTGGACAATCCCATGAGGATGAAGGCGGTCAAGAAAGACATAGCCCGCATCCAGACCGTTCTTCAGGCGAGGGCCTCGTCTGAAGACAAGGCGTGATCCGGAAGGGAGGAATAGACTGTGACTGAAAGAAATCTGAGGAAGACACGTGTCGGCAGGGTGGTTTCCGACAAAATGGACAAAACCATAGTGGTAGCCATTGCGGACAACATAACCCATCCGCTTTACAAGAAGGTCGTTAAGAAAACAGTCAGGCTGAAGGCTCACGACGAAAATAACGAGTGCAGGGTCGGAGACAGGGTAATGGTAATGGAAACCCGCCCGCTGTCCAAGGACAAGAGATGGAGACTCGTTAAAATCATTGAAAAGGCAAAATAATCACGACGTGAAGGAGGAGAATCAGTCATGATTCAGCAGCAGACTCTGCTCAGAGTCGCCGACAACAGCGGTGCAAAAGAGCTTATGTGCATCAAGGTTCTCGGCGGTTCAAAGCGCAAGTACGCAAACATAGGTGACGTCGTGGTCGCATCCGTTAAAAAGGTAACGCCCGGCGGTATGGTTAAGAAGGGCGAAGTGGTCCGTGCCGTTATTGTCCGCTCAGTCAGCGGGGTGCACAGAGAGGACGGCAGCCACATTCGCTTTGATGAAAACGCGGCAGTGATAGTGAAAGAAGATAAGACGCCGAGAGGCACCCGTATCTTTGGACCGGTCGCACGTGAGCTCAGAGACAGGGACTATCTCAAGATTCTGAGCCTTGCCCCCGAAGTGCTTTAATGGAGGTGCGGTCATGAGCAAGATGCACATTAAAAAAGGCGATACTGTCATCATCATCAGCGGTGATGACAAAGGCAAAAAGGGAAAAGTCCTCGAAGTGAGCCCCGAGGAAGGGAAGATCATTGTCGAAGGCGCAAACATTAAGACGAAGCATGTGAAGCCCCGCGCTATGGGCCAGCAGGGCGGCATAGTCGAGGCGGAAGGCGCCATGTACGCCTGCAAGGCCATGGTGGTATGCCCCAAATGCGGCAAGCCGACGAGAGTAGCACACAAGATTGTGGAAGCAGACGGCAAATTTAACAGAAAGATCCGTGTCTGCGGCCACAGCGACTGCGGCGCGGCTCTTTGAGAAGGAGGATAGAACATGGCAAGGCTTAAGGATTTATACAAGAGCGAGGTCGCTCCCGCGCTCATGAAGAAATTCTCTTACAAGAGCGTCATGCAGATTCCGAAAATTGAGAAGGTAGTAATAAACGTCGGCGCCGGAGAAGCCAAGGACAATTCAAAGGTTTTGGATGCGGCTGTGAGCGACATCTCCGCGATCACCGGGCAGAAACCGGTAATCACCAAGGCGAAGAAGTCGGTTGCTAACTTCAAGCTCAGAGAGGGAACGGGCATCGGAGTAAAGGTTACCCTGCGCGGCGACAAGATGTACGAGTTTATAGACCGTCTTTTCAACGTTGCGCTTCCCCGCGTGCGTGATTTCCACGGCATAAACCCGAACGCGTTTGACGGCAGAGGCAATTACTGCATGGGCGTGAAGGAGCAGATCATATTCCCCGAGATCGAGTATGACAAGATAGACAAGGTCCGCGGCATGGACATCTGCTTTGTGACCACGGCCAAGAGCGACGAAGAGGCGCTGGAGCTGCTCAAGCTCATGGGCGCTCCCTTTGAGAGATAAAGGAGGCGTGAAAAGTGGCAAAAACATCACAGAAGATACGTCAGTCAAGGCCTGCGAAATATTCCACCAGGGAATACAATCGCTGCAAGATCTGCGGAAGGCCGCACGCCTATCTCCGTAAATACGGTGTTTGCCGTATCTGCTTCAGGGAGCTGGCCTACAAAGGAGAGATCCCCGGAGTGAAGAAGGCAAGCTGGTAATCCGGTTTGGCCGTTTCAGAAATTATGCAACATAAGGCGAAAGCCACAGTGAAAAGGAGGTTCGAAAAGTCATGCAGATAACTGATCCCATCGCGGATATGCTCACACGCATCAGAAACGCGAATTCGGCGAAGCATGATACTGTTGAGGTTCCCGCATCCAATATGAAAAAGGCCATAGCCAAGATCCTGCTGGACGAGGGCTACATCAAGGCTTTTCAGGTAGTGGATGACGACAAGCAGGGGATGATAAAGATCACCCTGAAATACGGTGCTAACAAGGCTGCTGTCATTCAGGGCATGCGCCGCGTGAGCAAACCCGGTCTGCGCATATACACAGACTGTGAAAACATGCCTCAGGTTTTGAAAGGCCTGGGGACAGCCATTATCTCCACATCAAAGGGAGTAATGACCGACAAGCAGGCGAGAAAAGAAAATGTGGGCGGCGAAGTACTCGCTTTCATTTGGTAAGGGGGAGAAAAAATGTCCAGAATCGGGAAAATGCCTATTGCGATTCCTGCGGGCGTTGAGGTCAAGAAGGACGGTAATGTGATCACCGTGAAAGGCCCCAAAGGTACCCTCACCCGTGAGCTCAATCCCAAGATCCAGGTAGAGATTGAGTCTGCCGAAGTGAAGGTGACGCGCCCCAGCGACGATAAGGAACACAGGTCGCTTCACGGCCTTACGAGGACGCTTATCCACAACATGGTGGTGGGTGTTACGGAAGGCTTCAGCAAGGAGCTTGAGATTAACGGCGTCGGTTACCGTGTTGCAAAACAGGGCAACGGGCTGCTGATGAATCTCGGATATTCGCATCAGGTGGCATACGACGCACCGGCGGGCATCGTTTTTGATGTTCCGGCACCCAACAGGATCATCGTATCCGGTGCCGATAAGCAGCAGGTAGGTCAGGTTGCCGCCGAAATACGCAAGAAAAGACCGCCGGAGCCTTATAAGGGCAAGGGCATCAAATATCTTACCGAGACCATCCGCCGCAAGGAAGGCAAGGCCGGTAAGGGCAGAAAGTAATGAAGGAGTGAGATACAAATGGTCAAGAAGCCTGACAGCAATGTGGCGAGACAGAAAAGGCATCTCAGAGTGCGCGCCAAGATCAGCGGCACGGCGATGCGTCCGAGACTCAATGTGTTCCGCTCCAACGCCCATATCTATGCTCAGCTTATTGACGATGCGGCAGGCGTAACGCTTGCATCCGCATCGACGCTGGATAAAGGATTTGAAGGCGCCACCGGGAACAAGGAAGCTGCAAGGAAAGTCGGTCTGGCTATTGCCAAGGCGGCGGCCGAAAAGGGAATCACCGAGGCTGTTTTTGACCGCGGCGGATATATTTACCACGGCCGCGTGATGGAACTTGCAGAAGGAGCCCGCGAAGGCGGTCTCAAGTTCTGATGAAGGAGGAAAGATGATGGCTAACATAGATGCGAGCACATTGGATCTGCAGGAAAAGCTTGTTTGCCTCAACCGCGTATCCAAGACAGTCAAAGGCGGACGCGTGATGAAATTCGCGGCCCTTATGGTTGTCGGAGACGGCAACGGACACGTAGGATACGGCCTGGGCAAGGCCGGAGAGGTGCCGGAAGCCATACGCAAGGGTATTGAGGACGCAAAGAAAAACATGATAACCGTATCCCTGAAGGGAACTACAATTCCTCATGACGTTATCGGAGCATACGGAGCGGGCCGTGTTCTGCTCAAGTCGGCGGCCGAAGGTACCGGAGTTATAGCCGGCGGCGCGGTGCGTGCGGTTCTGGAGGCTGCGGGCATAAAGGACATAAGAACAAAGTGCCTGCGCTCCAATAATCCGAATAACGTAGTGAGAGCTACTATTCAGGGATTGGCGAGTCTTCGCGACGCGGCGCAGGTCGCCGAGGTCCGCGGAAAGACGATCAAGGAAATCAAAGGATAAGGAGGCTGCGGATATGCCTAAGAAGAAGGCCGAAAAGACTGCCGTGATTAAGATAAAGCTTGTGAAAAGCCTGATCGGCAGAAAAGAAAACCAGATTCTCACAGCGAAGTCTCTGGGACTCAACAAAATTGGCCAGGTTGTTGAGCAGCCGGACAACGCCGCCACCAGGGGGAAGATAGCGGCGATAAGTCATATGGTTGAGGTTACTGAGTAATATTTCAATTCCTAATTTAAGGAGGTGCGAATCATGCAGTTACATGAACTTGCTCCCGCTGAGGGTTCCACTAAGGAAGCTAAGCGCAAGGGAAGAGGCGTAGGCACCGGCAACGGAAAGACTGCCGGCCGCGGACACAAAGGCCAGAAGGCCCGTTCGGGCGGCGGTGTACGTCCCGGGTTTGAAGGAGGCCAGATGCCTCTTGCCAGGCGTGTTCCCAAGCGCGGGTTCAACAACATTTTTGCGAAGAGATATGCGTTTGTGAACGTGTCGGCTCTGAGTGTTTTCAGAAGCGGTGAGACCGTTGATGCGGATAAGCTCCGCAGCAAGGGCCTTATCAACAAGGAATACGACGGAGTCAAAATCCTCGGAAACGGCGAGATATCCAAGAAGCTTACCGTAAAGGCGGCGAAATTTTCCGAATCTGCCAAGGCCAAGATTGAGGCTGCCGGCGGAAAGGCCGAGGTGATCTGATGCTTACAGTGATACGCAACGCGTGGAAGATCGTCGATGTTCGCAAAAAGATGTTGTTCACTTTTATGATCATCCTGATTTTCCGGCTCGGCTGTGCGATACCTGTTCCTTTTCTTGACTCGGCTTCGCTTTCGAGCCTTTTTGCAGGTGACAGCGGAAATCTGCTGGGTTATTGGGACATAATGACCGGCGGTGGCTTGTCCACGGCGTCTGTGTTTTCTCTGGGAGTGACACCGTATATCAACGCGTCGATTATAATGCAGCTGCTTACGGTCGCCATTCCTCCTCTGGAGCGCATAAGCAAGGAGGGCGAGGAAGGCAGGAAGCGTATTGCCAAATACACCAGATATGCTACCGTAGGGTTCAGCATACTTCTTGGTTTGGCGTATTACCTGACGCTGGTGAACACATCTGATTCCGTGGCGGTGACAGACGGAGCTGCAGGCTTCTTTGTGGCATGCGTCATCATATTGTCCTTCACGGCAGGTTCGGCGCTTGTGATGTGGCTCGGTGAACAGATCAACGAGCACGGCCTCGGCAACGGGATTTCCATACTGCTGTTTGCCGGAATAGTGTCCAGAGGTCCTCAGTTTGCCACGACGCTGTTTGAGTGGTTCCAGCTTGGTTTCGCAGAGGGTCAGGTGGTTTATATGGTCATGACCCCGCTGTACATCGTCCTCGCGCTTGCCGCAGTGGCGCTGGTCGTGATGATGACGTCGGCGGAGCGCAGGATACCGGTGCAATACGCGCAGCGCGTGGTAGGCAGAAAGGTTTACGGCGGCCAGAACACCCACATTCCAATCAAGGTGAACATGACGGGCGTCATGCCGATAATCTTTGCATCTACGCTTGTGAGTCTGCCCGGTACCATAAAGGAATTTATTAATCCTACGGCAGGATCCTTCTGGGATACGTTCCTCAGCATTGTGAGTATGAACAGTATTGTGTACGCGGTGGTGTACTTTATCCTCATCATACTGTTCAATTACTTCTACGTGAGCATACAGTACAATCCCGTGGAGATAGCGAATAACCTTCGCAAGAACAGCGGCACCGTGCCGGGCATACGTCCGGGCAAGCCTACTTCCGACTTTATCGGAAGGGTGGTCAACAGAGTGACGCTCATAGGTGCGCTTCTCCTGGCGGTTATAGCTGTCGGACCGATTATAATCAACATATTTGTTCCTACGATGACTATCGGCTTCGGCGGAACCAGCCTTCTCATTATAGTCGGGGTTGCGCTGGAAACCGTGCGCACGCTGGAATCGCAGCTTATGATGAGGCATTACAAGGGCTTCCTTGAGTAATCTTGAATCAACAACAGCCGCTTCCCGCGCTTCGAATGTAAGCGCGGGAGCGCCGGCGCCGGTGGCCGGCAGCGTATGGCGGCTATACCACCGGAGAAACGGGACTTGATATGAAACTGATTTTACTGGGCGCGCCGGGAGCCGGCAAGGGCACACAGGCAGAGGTCATATGCGAGAAATTGTCGATTCCCGCCATTTCTACCGGGAATATCATCAGAGAAGCGTTGAGAAATTCCACAGAGCTGGGACTCAAAGCAAAGTCCTACATGGACTCCGGCAAATTGGTGCCGGACGACGTGGTTATTGAAATTATCCGCGAGAGACTGAGCAAGGAAGATTGCAAAAACGGTTTTATTCTCGACGGATTTCCGCGGACGGTGCCTCAGGCGGAGGCGCTGGACCGTATGGGTATCGTAATCGACAGAGTGATCGATATTGAGGTTCCCGACGAAAAGATTGAGGCGCGTATGAGCGGACGCAGAGTATGCGGAAAGTGCGGAGCGTCATACCACATTGATTACAAGCCTTCCAGGGACGGCGTGACCTGCGACGCATGCGGCGAAAAGCTGGTGCAGCGCAAGGACGACGCTCCGGAGACCGTTCGGGAGAGACTCAGGGTTTACCACGAGCAAACCGAGCCGCTTAAGGATTATTACCGCGGTACGGGCAAGCTCAGGGTAGTTATCGGTCAGGAGGAAGTGGCCGATACCACTCGCGAGACGCTGAAAGCGTTAGAGGCCTGATTATGATTATCCTCAAAGATTGCCGGGAACTGCAGCTTATGCGCGAATCCGGCAAGATAGCGGCGGGAGCCATTGAAAAAGCGGGGCAGGTCATTCGCCCGGGCGTAACTACTTACGCAGTGGATAAAGCTCTGCGTGAGTACATCGAGAGTCACGGCGCAAAGCCGTCGTTTCTCGGGTTATACGGTTTTCCGGGCAGCGCATGCATTTCAGTAAACGAAGAGCTCATCCACGGCATACCTTCCCACACCCGTGTCATAAATGAGGGCGATATCGTCAGCATCGACGTGGGCGCGCTTTGGAAGGGGTACCACTCCGACACTGCGTACACATTCGCGGCTGGGGTGATTTCGGACGGCGCGAAGCGTCTTCTCGAAGCCACTCAGGAATGCCTGCGCAGGGGAATAGCGGCGGCGGTGGAAGGAAACAGGATCGTTGATATCGGGCGGGCTGTAGAAGAGTATGCTACTACGCAGGGATACTCTGTGGTCAGAGAATATGAGGGACACGGCGTGGGCAGGAAGCTGCACGAAGAGCCGAGTGTACCGAATTTTGTGACTGCAAGCCGCGGCCCGCGTCTGAATGCAGGCATGACCATTGCCATAGAGCCGATGATAAACGAAGGAACCGCCGACGTCAGGGTACTTGACGATGACTGGACCGTGGTCACTGCGGACGGAAAACTCTGTGCGCATTTTGAGCATACGGTTGCGATAACCGGGAACGGTCCGGAAATACTCACGGCGCTTTGACGGCGTGCAGTCTGCTTAAAGCATCAAGGAGGTAAGCTGATGCCAAAAGATGATGTCATCGAGATTGAAGGAACTGTAGTGGAAACTCTTCCTAACGCTATGTTCCACGTACAACTGCCCAATGGGCGCACAATCCTTGCTCACATTTCCGGCAAGCTCAGGATGAATTACATCAAGATCATTCCGGGTGACAAGGTTACCGTAGAAATGTCCACGTATGATCTCACACGGGGACGCATCACATGGAGGGCTAAGTGAGCCCGTAAACAAGGAGGTATTTTCTATGAAAGTAAGACCCTCTGTAAAGCCTATGTGCGAGAAATGCAAAATCATCAAGCGCAAGGGACGCGTCATGGTTATCTGTGAGAATCCCAAGCACAAGCAGAGACAGGGTTGATCCCCGAAAATGATGGAGGTGTTTGAAACAAATGGCTCGTATAGCTGGTATTGACCTTCCCAAGGAAAAAAGAGTTGAAATCGGCCTCACCTATATTTACGGAATAGGCCGTTCCACCGCCGTAAAGATTCTTAAGGAAACGGGCGTTGATCCCGACGTCCGCATAAAGGACCTTACCGAGGAAGATGAGCAGAAGCTCCGTGAGGCGGTGGCCGAATACACCGTGGAGGGCGATCTGCGCAGAGAGAAGGCCCTTGACATCAAGAGGCTTGTGGAGATAGGGTGCTACCGCGGAGTGCGTCACCGCAAGGGACTCCCCGTACGCGGTCAGCGCACGAAGACCAACGCAAGGACCCGCAAGGGACCCAAGAAGACCATCGCCAACAAGAAGAAGTAAGGAGGGAACTGAGTTATGGCAGCACAGACTAAAAAGGTCGTCACAAAGAAGCGCCGTGAGCGCAAGAATATAGAACGTGGAGCGGCACATATCCAGTCCACCTTCAATAATACTATCGTCACCATTACGGACGTTAACGGCAATGCGCTGTCCTGGGCGTCAGCCGGAGGCCTGGGCTTCCGCGGATCCAGGAAGAATACCCCGTATGCGGCCCAGACGGCGGCAGAAACAGCGGCAAAGGCGGCGATGGAGCACGGTCTCCGTTCCGTTGAGGTCTACGTAAAAGGTCCCGGTCAGGGACGTGAAGCCGCGATACGCGCGCTGCAGGCCGCAGGGCTCGAGGTCACCATGATAAAAGACGTGACTCCGATTCCCCACAACGGCTGCCGTCCTCCCAAGAGAAGACGTGTCTGATTATTATTGGAGGTGTAATTAATGGCAAGATATACTGACGCGGTCTGCAGACAGTGCCGCAGAGAGGGACAGAAGCTGTTTCTCAAAGGCGAGAAGTGCCACACCGTTAAATGCCCGCAGGTGAGCAGAGGAACCGCCCCCGGTCAGCACGGCGACGGAAGAAAGAAAGTTTCCGAGTACGGAATCCAGCTGCGCGCCAAGCAGAAGACGAAGAGATTTTACGGAGTGCTCGAAAAGCAGTTCAGCACGTATTTCACCATGGCGACCAAGAGAAAGGGTATTGCCGGTGAAAACCTTCTGGTGATTCTTGAGAGCCGTTTGGACAACGTGGTTTACAGGATGGGCCTTGCGTCTTCCAGGCCGGAGGCCAGACAGCTTGTCACCCACAATCATTTTAAGGTCAACGGTAAGAACGCCAACATTCCTTCCATGATCCTCAGGGAGGGAGACGTTATTGAGCTCAAGGAGAAGAGCCGTTCCGGAGAGAAGTTCAAGCTCATTGCCGAGACCTGCGGTGCACGTCCCGTGCCCGCGTGGATAGACATGGATAAGGAGAAATATACCGGAAAGATACTCAGACTTCCCACCAGGGATGAGATAGATCTTGATGTTGAGGAGCATCTCATAGTCGAGTTGTACTCCAAGTAATTTTTCCCCTTCCGGAGTATTTTACAATAATAAGGAGGGCGCAAAGATGATAGAAATCGAGAAGCCGAGAATAGAGACTGCCGAGCTTAAAGCAGACGGGACCTACGGCAAGTTCGTTGTCGAGCCCCTGGAACGCGGATACGGCATGACTTTGGGCAACAGCCTCAGAAGGATACTGCTGTCGTCGCTGCCCGGCGTTGCGGTAACGAGCATAAAGATCGAGGGAGTTCAGCACGAATTTACGACCATTCCCGGTGTGAAGGAAGACGTTACGGAGATAGTGCTCAACGTCAAGGGAATAACTGCGAGGCTTCACTGCGACGAACCGAAGCGTGTCATTCTCAAGGGCGAGGGACAGCGCGAGCTGACCGCCGGGGACATTGAATGCGATTCCGATATAGAGATTCTCAATCCGGGTATGCACATATGTTCTCTTGCCGAGGGCGCCAAGTTTTATATGGAGCTCATGATTGGCCGCGGCCGCGGCTATGTTCCGGCGGAGCGCAACAAGCAGGAGCTTGAGTCTTCCATAGGGGTTATAGCGGTGGACTCGATTTACACGCCTGTTGTGAAAGTAAATTATACAGTTGAGAATACCCGCGTGGGAGACAAGACCGATTACGACAAGCTCACGCTTGAGGTTTGGACAAACGGCACCGTGTCTGCCAAGGAAGTGGTGTCGATTTCCGCAAAGATACTCACCGAGCATCTTAACCTTTTTGTTGAGCTCAGCGACGAAGGCATGGGCACGAAGGTGATAATTGCGCCGTCTACAAAGGAAAAGGATACGGTTCTTCACATGACAATAGAAGAGCTTGACCTTTCCGTGAGATCGTTCAACTGTCTTAAGAGAGCGGGAATAAATACCGTTGAGGATTTGACGGCGAAAACCGAGGAAGACATGATGAAAGTAAGGAACCTCGGCCGCAAGTCCCTTGAAGAGGTTATCAACAAGCTTGATACCCTCGGCCTCGCCTTCAGCAAGGAAGAGGACTAATTCACAGTTTACAAGGAGGATACAGATATGCCCGGCACAAGAAAACTCGGCCGTACGACCGACAGCAGGATGTCCATGCTGAAAGGCCTTGTAACGTACCTTTTTGAGAACGGCAGGATAGAGACCACCGTCACGCGCGCAAAAGAGGTAAGGGCGCTGGCGGAGAAGATGATTACCATTGCAAAAACGCCGTCCCTGACGTCGAAGCGCCAGGTCCTTGCCTTTGTCACAAAGGAAACGGTTGCGAACAAACTTTTCAGCGAGATAGCTCCTAAGTACGCCGACAGAAACGGCGGATACACCCGTATTTACAAGATCGGCCCCCGTCGCGGAGATGCTGCGGAGATGGCCATTATAGAGCTCGTCTGAATAACGTAATCAGACGGAAGCACAAAAATGAAAAACAGCCGGCAATGAATGCCGGCTGTTTTTGCGTTGACGCAACAAACACGTTACGATAGAAAACCCGTGTCAACCTTTCTTCTTGAAGTTTGATTCAAGAGCGACACCGAAAGACATGAGCGCCGCACCGGCCGCAAAGTCGTCGGTGCTGTTGTCGGACACTTTTACGGTGAGATCGGAAAACGCCTCCGGGAGAACGCGCTGCTTGATGACGGAGTGTATGGGACCGGAAAGCACGCCGCCGAACCTTGTGAGCTCCCCGGTCACGAAT
>CASDVX010000153.1 GCA_949284545.1 uncultured Eubacteriales bacterium | reverse complement strand
TCGCCGGGACTGACGTTGGAGAAGGGTTTCGTGGCGGGGGAAAGAGCCGCGCAGGCGGCGTACTTTTCCGGCGCGCGGAGCCCCGCGTTGAGAGCGCCGAACCCGCCCATGGAAAGCCCCGCTATAAAGGTGGATTCCCTTTTCCCGCTCACGGGGAACGTTTTTTGGATAAATCCCGGAAGATCCTTCACGATAAAGTCGTAGTAGTTCAGACCGTTTTTCATGTTTACGTAAAAACTGCACTGAGCCTCCGGCATGACCACGCAGGCGCCGTACCCCGCGGCGTAATCCTCTATCCTCGTGGAACGCAGCCATTTTGTGTGATCGTCGGAAAGCCCGTGAAGAAGGTAAACCACGGGGTATCCCCCGTCGGGCACGGGAAGGGCGTCCGTGGGAAGGAGCACGTACATGTTTGTGTTCATGCCCAGAGACGGGGCCCTGAAGGAAACCTCAAAAAGCGCCATAAAATACCTCCGTGAAAAAACAGGCGGCGCACCTGAATACCGGGACGCCGCCGAATGTGAGCCGTAGAATAAACCGGAATGAAATCAGTAAAGAGGATACCTGGAGCAAAGCTCCGTCACACCTGCGCGTATAAAATCGGCGCTGGCTTCGAAATCCGTGGCGGCGCGGAAAATATATTCCGCCACACGGTCCATGTCCTCCTCCTTCAGCCCGCGGCTGGTGACGGCCGGGGTGCCCAGCCTTACGCCGCTGGTGATGAAAGGAGTCTGGGGATCGTCGGGTATCGCGTTTTTGTTGGCGGTGATATACACCTCGTCCAGTCTGTGCTCAAGCTCCTTGCCGGTAATGCCGGATTCCCTCAGGTCGAGGAGCATCAGGTGATTGTCCGTGCCTCCGGAGACCAGCTTCATGCCCCGGGAAAGAAGCCCGTCGGCGAGGGCCGCCGCGTTTTTGACTATCTGCTGCTGATAGGCCTTGAAATCATCGGTGAGCGCTTCGCCGAGACACACGGCCTTGGCGGCGATAACGTGCATGAGGGGACCGCCCTGAGTGCCGGGGAATACCGCCTTGTTTATGGCCTTGGCGTATTCCTCCCGGCAGAGTATCATGCCGCCTCTGGGACCGCGCAGGGTCTTGTGGGTGGTGGTGGTCACCACGTCCGCGTAGGGGACGGGGCTCTGGTGCAGCCCTGCCGCCACGAGACCGGCTATGTGGGCCATGTCCACCATCAGGTAAGCGCCCACGCTCTTTGCTATCTCGGAAATACGCTTGAAGTCTATTGCCCTGGGATAAGCCGACGCGCCGGCAACTATCATCTTGGGCTTGTTCTCCCGGGCAAGGGCCTCCAGCTTGTCGTAATCTATCCTGCCGGTGACGCCGTCCACCGTGTAGGAAACAAAGTTATAGTACGCACCGCTCATGTTCACAGGTGAACCGTGGGTAAGATGCCCGCCGTGGGCAAGGCTCATGCCGAGCACCGTATCGCCGGGCTTGAGAAGTGCAAAATACACCGCCATGTTGGCCTGAGCGCCGGAATGGGGCTGAACGTTGGCGTGTTCCGCGCCGAAAAGCTCCTTGGCCCTGTCTATGGCGATATTCTCCACCACGTCCACGTATTCGCAGCCGCCGTAGTAGCGGTGGCCGGGATATCCCTCGGCGTACTTGTTGGTAAGCACGCTTCCCATGGCGGCCATCACCGCGGGGGAAACTATGTTTTCGCTTGCGATAAGCTCCAGATTGCGGCGCTGACGGGCAAGCTCATCGGCCATGGCCGCGCCCACGGCGGGATCATGGCGGCTTACAAAGCCTATGGTGTCCAGCATTTTTTCAGTCATGACTACTTTCCTTTCTTCAAAAAGCGCCGGGCAGGCGCGAAACT
>CASDVX010000152.1 GCA_949284545.1 uncultured Eubacteriales bacterium | reverse complement strand
CCGCGCAGAATAATATGAGCGGGGAACCGCAGAAAAAAGAAAGAAGGGAAAGTTTACGGACGATAGATTTCTCATCAAAAACACCACCCGGGAGCAACGGGAACGCATCGTGCTGGAGAGCCTCGGCATGGGCGGCGCCTGCGAGGGCTGTTCGGGCTGCGACGGCGCGGGGGCGGGTGATCCGCTTAAAACGTACGCTGATTATATCGAGGGGAAAAAGGAGCTTACGGAAATAACGGCGGGGTTTTCAAAGGGCGGCAGCGTCAGGTAGCGGCTGTCAGCGGAAGTCCCCGGAACGGGAGCGGCGGGGCGGCGCAGCAGTCAGGCGCGTGGAGAGTTCCCTTGGCGGGGCGGCGGGCGATGACCGCGCCGGACGGGAACGGGGGGCAAGGCAGACAATACCCGCAGGGTAAAACGGCAGGGCAATCCCTAAGCGGGTACCCGCGTCCGCGCCGGGCGGGAACGGGGGGAATCCCTGCGGAGGTAACAGTTGGAACAAACAAAAAACCGCAGGATGACCTGCGGTTTTTCCTTGCTGTTTTGCCGCCGCGTAAAAGCGGCGGGAACGGGGGCAACCCGGCGGTTACGGGGAAAATCCCGGCGGGGGCCAATCCCGCGGGGAAGGCAGTCCCGGCGGGGACAACTTCTGAACAGGACAAATTCCGAACAAGGCAACCCCTCGGCGGGACGGTCTCAGCGCGACTGTCCCCGCCCGGGGCGACGTTTTGGGATCGCTCTTCTCCTCCGGCTGTCCCCGGCTCCCCGGTCTCTTCCTCCGCCGGGAAGCGAGAGACTGCGTAAAGAAGCGGCTTAAATCTTCGGTACGCTTTGATGCGCTATATTTATAACTGTTTTATTTTTCCTTTCGGCAAGCTTCTTAAACTGCGCCGCACCGCCAAAAGCGTGCTTGACATAGGTGACGACATAATCGGCCCGTTCAATCATCCACTCATTGCGATAATTAATTGCAAATTTTCGCGGGACCGTTTCGATGCCGTCGGGGTAAACAGTGTCGGCAGGACTTTTCTCCTCTGGGTCACGTTTACTGCCGGGAAGGTATGCCAGCACCACCGCGCAGTCTATGGGGTAAAAATTTTTTAATTCAATCAGGCAATTTTTTACCATGCAGTCAAAGCTGCCGTGATTGCCCACATAAAAATTAAGGACATTTTTGTCTTCAATCAAATCAACAAGAATCGACCTCAGCGCCGGCTTTATTTCATCCGGCGTGTCTTTGTGTCCGAAAAATGTACAGGTCAGCATGGTTTTGCCTCGCATTTTGACCAGTATAGCGGTCAATATTTTGACTCATCATAGCATAAAATGCAGATAGTTGCAATCAATATCGGTCAAAACTGTTTGCGGGGTAAAGGCTATGGAACAGAAAATCAGAAGAGATTTGAATATGGGCGCAAATCTGCGCGCATTAAGGGACAAGTCGGGGTTGTCGCAGGAAAAGTTGTGCACTGAGCTTCAGCGCAGAGGCTGCGATATAGGCAGAACGACTTATGCCAAATATGAATCCGGCGAGCTGAATATAAAAGCAAGCGTGATCATCGCGCTTAAAAAGATATATAACTGCTCTTACGACGATTTCTTTGCGGGATTGGAAGAAGAGATCGGATAATTCAGGGCGGAGGTACATGCCTTCCCTTTCGTTTGCCTGTGTCTGCGCCCTTTTCTTTTGCCCGGCATTCAAAGCGATCCGTGGGTGAAAATCAAAAATTTTGCCGCCCGGGAAAAACAGGCGGTTTATAAGCCGTACGGATTTTTGCATAAAGCTCGTAATCCTCCGTGATACTTTCAAATAAAAGAGTGCTTTATTCTCGAATGTGATTATTGAAATAAGACTCCTCTCGCCGCGCGGGCGGAGGCTTATTGCCTTTTCGTTGAATTTGTTCTTTTGGGCGGCGGGAGGCCGAACTGCGGTATTTTCACCCGCCGATACAGGTTGACGCGGGGAGGGTCCCTAAGCGGGGACACTTCTGAACAGGACAATCCCCGCGGGGGGACAGTCGGAACAAACAAAAAAACCGCAGGGCGACCTACGGTTTTTTCCTTGCTGTTTTGCCGCCGTGGAAAAACGCCGGGCTGCGGCAGGCAAACGCCGGGCGGGGTGCGGATGGGTGCACGGTTCTGACGGGCGCGCTCAATATCCCGGCGCGGGCGGGGCGCGGACGGGCGCAACCCGGAACGAGTGTGCGGCGGGCTGCGGCAGGCAAACGCCGGGCGGCGCGGCAATCCCGCGTGGGCAATCAAGGTAGGGGCAATCCTGCGCGGCTATCCCACCGCGGCGGGAGAACGGGTGCGCAACGGGCGACGCCGGCGGGAAAAGTTTCCGCGGCAGAAACGGCGGGGACAGACAAAAACCGCAGGGCGTCCTGCGGTTTTTGTCGTTATTAGTCTTATTCCTCCGTCTCTTCCGGCGCCGCGGTACTTTCCGGCGGGTTTTCCGCTGTCTGCGCGCTTTCCGTCAGTCCGGCCTCCGGAGACTCCTTCTGCGTTTCGTCCTTCGTTTCCGCTTCCTCCGGCTCCTTTGCCACCGCAGTCACCGTCACCAGCGCGTCGTCCTCGTCAAGCCTCATCACCGTAACTCCCTGGGACGCCCTGCCCACCATGGACACTGTGTCCGCCGAAGTGCGGATTATCACTCCCGAACGGGAAATGAGCATCAGGTCGTCCTCGTCGCTCACCGCGAGACAGCCCGCCACAAATCCGGTCTTTTCCGTGAGCCTGTGGGCGGTCACGCCTCTGCCGCCCCGGTTCTGGTTGCGGAACCTGTCAAATTCCGTCCGTTTGCCCAGTCCCTTTTCCGTCACTGACAGCACCGTCTTGCTCTCGTCGGCCAGAGCCATGCCCACCACGTAATCGCCTTCCTCAAGGCGTATGGCGCGCACGCCCCGGGCGGTGCGTCCCATGGCGCGGACCTGGGATTCCTCAAACCTTATGGCCATGCCGTTCCTCGTTTCAAGGAATATATCCCTGGCGCCGTCGGTGAGGCACACCCACACAAGCTCGTCGCCCTCGTCAAGCTCCACGGCTATGAGCCCTCTTCTGCGTATGTTGGCGAAATCCGCAAGCTTCGTGCGCTTGATGACGCCCTTCCTCGTGACCATGGTAACGAACCGTTCTTCCTCCGCGCCGGCAAATTCCCTTGTGCATATCATCGCAGAGACCTTCTCGTCCCCCTCGGTCTGGAGAAGGTTCGCCACGTTTATGCCCTTTCCTCCCCTGCCGCTCTCCGCTATCTCGTAGCCCTTCAGGCGGTATACCTTGCCCGCAGTGGTGAAGAAAAGGAGATGGTCGTGGGAGGATACGGAATATATCTGCTCCGCGTAATCGTCCTCCCGGTGCTGCATCCCGCTGACGCCTCTGCCGCCCCTGTGCTGGGAACGGTACACCGACGTGGGCTGACGCTTCACGTATCCCATGTTGGTAAGGGTGATTATGCAGTTTTCCTCGGGAATCAGCTCCTCTATGTCCACTTCACCCGCCACCGACGTTATCTCGGTGCGGCGCTCGTCGGCATA
>CASDVX010000151.1 GCA_949284545.1 uncultured Eubacteriales bacterium | reverse complement strand
CCCGTACCGCTTTCCAGCGTGACGTGGTCGCCCACTATGGTCAGCGAATCTCTGTCCAGAAACGGATGCCGGGACTTGGTGTA
This sequence comes from uncultured Eubacteriales bacterium, assembly GCA_949284545.1. Taxonomy (GTDB): domain Bacteria; phylum Bacillota; class Clostridia; order Oscillospirales; family CAJFTT01; genus CASDVX01. The sequence goes on along the minus strand of CASDVX010000151.1, from coordinate 2,891 downwards.
CTCAAGCTCGCGGCCTTTGAGCGTACCTACTATCTCGTAATCATCTACCCCGCCTTCCGCCATTGTGGATGACGCCAGCTCGCGGGCGACTATAAAATATTCCTCTCCTGCGCGTATCACCGCATACTCTATGTCCGGACCCAGACATACCGCGAGATTTCCAGGAAGCGTCCATGTTGTCGTTGTCCATATTATAAAGCTCGTTTTCGACGGGTCGGCCCCCAGCCGGGAAAGAACGCCCTTGTCGTCGGTGACCCTGAACTTTACATACACCGAATCGCAGGGATCGTCGCTGTACTCTATCTCGGCTTCCGCCAGAGCCGTCTCGTCATGGGGACACCAGTACACCGGCTTAAGCCCCTTGTATATGTAGCCCTTTTTTGCCATCTCCCCGAATATCCTTATCTGCTCGGCCTCAAACTCCGGCTTCAGGGTAAGATACGGGTTTTCCCAGTCGCCCATGACGCCCAGCCGCTTGAACTGCTTCGTCTGCCCGCCGGCGTACTCAAGGGCGAAGTCTTTGCAGTGCTTCCTTATTTCCAGCGGAGTGAGCGCGTCCTTGTTCTTACCGATTTTTTTGAGCGCCTTGAGCTCTATGGGGAGCCCGTGAGTATCAAAGCCCGGGACGTAGTACGCCCTGTAGCCGCTCATGTTCTTGTATTTGACTATAAAGTCCTTGAGCACCTTGTTCATGGCGGTGCCCAGATGTATGTCCCCATTGGCATACGGAGGGCCGTCATGGAGAACAAACTCCGGCTTGCCCTCGTTGTTTTCAAGCATTTTTTCGTAGATCCCGTCGGACTCCCACTTGTCCAACGTTTCCGGTTCCTGCTGCGGCAGACCCGCCCTCATCGGAAATTGTGTTGCCGGCAGGTTCAGCGTCTGGTTGTAATCCTGTGCCATTTTGTAAAACTCTCTCCTTCAACGGGTTATTTCTTTTTTCTGAAAAATCCGAATCCTTTGGACCCGCCGTCATCTTCTTCTGTTAAATCGTAATCAACACCGAATCTGAGCTGGCCGAATTTTGAGGAAACCGGGTCCTCTTTTTTTGTCTCCTTTTCGTGCGCATCCCTGCGCGACGTATCCACTACGTCAAACTCATCCGTCTCATTGTACCAGCCATTTTCCACCCTGCCTTCACGGGGGATATCCTCTCCGGCAATGGAGTCGGCTATCTCATTAACCGTCACCGTATCGTCGCCGGAAACCGGCGGTTCTTCCGGCTCGGCCGTCACTCTGCGCACCGTGAACGCCGGCTTTTCTCTCCGCTCCGCAGTATCCAAAACATCAAAAGCCGGCGTCCCGTTCGGGTCCGTAATGCCATGCCCGTCGGCCTCAACCGGTTCCGCCGCTTGCTTGTGGCTGTCGGCCTGTTCGATTCCCTGAGCTTCACTCTCAGGCACGTCCGATTTTCCGTTCGGGTCCGCGGCGCTTTCAGCCTTCACCGAAAAAACGCCCGCTTCACGGGTGTAGACATTCTTTACATAATCCGACGTGAAATCCTCTGCCGGGTCCGCCGAGGCTTTAAGCCTGGCTGCCTCTTCCTGCTTCTCTTTCTCGCCGTCGTCCTGCTCTCCGAAATCTATTGTTTTCGGGGAAACAATCTTGCTCTTATATTCCTGCACAAACGGCGAACTGAGAGCGTCATCCTCCCCGATATCGTCGGCTCTGATTCGCAGCTCCTCCTTGGCGTCTACCTGAAGATCCGGCAGCGAGTTTAGCTGGTCTATCTCATTTCTGAATATGGAAACTGCCTTGGCCTTGAACCTGGTGACCTCAAGCTGAAGCTTCTCGTAAAGCCTGCGCTGGCTCTCACATTCCCTCTTGGCCTCCAGAATAATCCGTTCGGCGCGTTCCTTAGCCTCCCTCTCAGTCTGAGCCGCCTCAGCCTTCGCCTTAGCTGCCACGTCCTGCGCCATACGGTATACCTTATCCTTCGCGGCCTTCAGGCGCTCCTCAGCATCCTTAAACTCCGTAACCTTTGCCGCAAGCACCTCAAGCTTGTTCATCAGTTCGGCGTTTTCCCTGAAAAGCTGCGTGTAATCTTCAGTAACGCGGTCAAGGAACATGTCCACTTCGTCTGCGTCGTATCCCTTGAACGCCCGTGAAAAATGAATGTCGTTTATATCCTTCGGCTTGAGCATGGGATCACCCTCCTTTTACTGAGAAGCCCGCGCCCGCAAAGGCGCGGTCATACGTACCTCCCGTATTTGATTATTACCCTTCCTCTGCGGCTTATTCCGCTCATGTCTTCCACTTTGAATTTACCTTTACCTCTCACGGAGATAACATCCCCCTCTTCTACGGTGTATGAGGGCTTTTCTACAGTCATGTGATTAACCGAAACCCGGCCCGACGTTATCAGTTCCTCCGCGCTCCCCCTGGAACATCCGGCCAGCTCTGCAACGACTCCGTCCAAACGCGGGGAGGAAACGGTTCCGCTGTTTTCCTCAATCGTCGCTTTGCCTCCCATGTCGGTGCCGGGGGAATACCAAACCGATGCCTTGCCCGCTTTTTTCAGCTCCGATGCTATGAAATCCGCTATGCCTTCCATAACGAACACCCTGAATCCGTCCCGGGAAACGAGTATATCGCCGATCGGGTCGCGGCTTATGCCCAGGGCAAGTATACTCCCCAACACGTCCCGGTGAGTCACAGGCACGGACGACGTAAAATCAAGAGCCCGTATGGGGAAGCCCCCGGGCTTAGTTCCCAAAGGCGCTGTGCGGAGAACCACCCTTTCTGCCTCCGGGTACCCGCCGAACAGAGTGGTTTCCACCGAAAAACGAGCCGCAGCCTGAAGGGCAAGCTCTCTTTCCCTCAAATTGAGAAAGGCGGAAAATTCCGCCGTCTCTCTTCGCTCGCTGAGTTTTGCAAGATCAGCTATATGA
>CASDVX010000150.1 GCA_949284545.1 uncultured Eubacteriales bacterium | reverse complement strand
AAACAGTCCCCTTAGTGTAGTCTCGAAAACTTTTGTTTTTTCGAGTGTCTACTGTAAGGGGACTGTATCAACATCCGGCGGGCCGTGAGGGGGTAAAGTATTTTATTTTTCATCCCCGCCGGACGGTGAGGCGGCAAAGTGTCTTATTCTTTATCCCCGCCGGACTGTTTGCCGTCCAGGGCAAGGACCAGCTCCTTGAAACGGTCTCCCCGCTCCTCAAAGTTTTTATAAAGATGATAGCTTGCGGCGGCGGGGGAAAAGAGACAGTTTTTTCCCGGAGGGGTCAGGCGGGCGGCAAGCTCCACCGCCGTTTCCAGACTGTCCGCCGGGTAAAGGTTTTTGACGCCCCGCCGACTGAGCATATCGAAAAGGCGCCCGCCGGTGACGGGTATCAGTATCACCGCGTCGAGAGGGTGGAGCGAGAGAAAATCCGCCAGCGGGGAAAGATCCACCTGTCGTTCCATACCGCCGATTATGACGCTGCCCACGTCGGGAAGGGAGGAAAGCCCCGCCACGGCGGCCTGGGGTATGGTGGAGATGGAGTCGTCGTAATAGGTCACCCCGTTTATCTTTGCCACCGGTTCCATGCGGTGGGGAAGACCGGCAAAGCCGTACAGGGCTGAAAGGAACGCCCCGTCGCTCACGCCGCGGCGTTTCGCAAAAAAGTACGCCACTGCGGCGTAGCCGAAATTGTGCGCGCCCTTTATAAGCAGCTTTTCCCTGTCCACGGCAACGGAGCCTTCCGGGGTAACCAGGAGCCCCTTTTCAAAATCCGCGAAAATGTCCGCGGCGGGATCGGTCACCGAATAGGTGAGGCGATTTTCCGGGAGTTCGTCCGGGGAAAGACGGGAATCCCCGAGATCGTAGACAAGAGGCCCGCGCTGCCCGCGGCACACGCCCTTGAAAATGTTTTTCTTAGCGGCGAAATACCGCTCAAAGGTGCCGTAATGGTCCAGATGCTCCTCGAAAAGATTGGTTATCACCGCGTCCGCGGGGGAATACCTGCAGTCCTCAAGCTGATGACAGGAAAGCTCGTAAACCACGGAGGTGTCCGGCTTTATCAGCGGCAGACAGTCGAAGACAGGCCTGCCTATGTTTCCCACCAGCAGGGAGCCGGGTATCACGGCGGCAAGCAGGGAGGAACAGGTGGATTTCCCCTTTGTTCCGGTGACGCCCAGAGTCACGTTTCCGTAATGCTTGAGAAAAAGCTCCGTCTGGCCGGTGAGCTTAGGCAGGATTTCCTGCGGAAGATCGAACCGGGGTATTCCCGGGGAAATCATTATCATGTCCGCGTCGGCGCAGGCGCGGGCGTAGCCCGCCCCGGAAACCACCGTGACGTTCTCGTCCCCGTCGGGCACCGACGCGCCGTTTTTGTCCGCAATTATGAGGGGGGCGCAGGGGTAAAGGGAACGGTAGTAGCGGTAGGTGGACTGACCTTCCCGCCCGAAGCCCATTATGGCAAGGCTTTTTCCCGCAAATTCCGCCGCCAGCGCCTCTGCCGGGGAACGGGGCGAATCGTCGAGACAGGGGAGAAATTCCTCCGGGACGAAATTGTTCCCGTCAAAGGAGGTGAGAAGGCCGTCATCGGGGGCGGGAAGCCCGTAGCTTTCGTATTCCCGCAGCAGGAGGGGGAGCTTTTCCCCCTTTCCCCGCGCCTCCCGACATGCAAGCTCGCAGGCCAGACGGGCCTCTTCCCTGCTGCCCACGCATTCAAAGGGCTTTTCGGGCGTGACTCCCAAAAGCTTTTTGAGGTCGGGGACGAACCGGGACGAATCCGCAATGTCCGCTCCGAAAATATCGTTTACCCTTTCTCTGCCCACAAAGGGGAGAAGGAGCAGGTACACGAAAAGGCATTTGGGGCAGTTCGCGCACCATGAATCGGTTTTGCTGCCCAGGTTGCAGCTGAGAAACAGGGGGAAATATTCCGGGAAACGTGAAAAGTCCCGGGCTATGCGTATTTCCGTAAAGGGTCTCAGAAGGGAAAAATACTCCACGCCGCAGCCCGGCAGATTATTCAGATATTCCCGGAAATCCCGCTCGAAGGCCACGCTTTTTGAATACTGGTGGTTCACCGTCCCCACGGTGGACTCGTTTGCCGAGGACTCGTTGGACAGAACCACGTATTTTTTACCTGAAAGGTAGGCGCACAGCACGGCGGAAAAGGCCACCACTGCGGAAAAGGGCGTGTGGCCGTTGAGGAACCCCTCGGAATTGAGTCTGAGAAGGGCGGGGTCAAGGGTCCTTTGGGGGCATATCCGCCTGTCGGCGGTGTAGCCGGCTCTTTCTGAGGTCAGAATCCCGGCGCGTTTCGGGTTTATCATGAACACGGCTTTGTCCATGTCAAGGCCCCGGGTCAGCTCCAGCGTCAGCACGGAATCCTTGCCGCCGCCCACGGGGATGAGAGCGCCGCTCAGCGGCTTTTCCGACCGGGCGGAAAGCGTTTTCCCGCAGGACTCAACGGTCATGAAATCGCCGTATCCCGCGTCGATGCCGTTAAGGTAGAAAAACTCGCCGAGACCGTTAAAATACAGCTTTTTCCAGAACTCCGCCTGTTCCTCGGAAAGTTTCCCGCATTTCACCGTGACTTTGGGCGGGCAGCAGCATTTCCAGTAGCTCACAAGTTCCGCCATGCCGAGATTAAACGCCAGCGCGCGCAGGGCGGGATCCTCCGGATCCGCGTCCTTAAAGGGGAAGAGCCAGCAGGGAGAAAAGGAAACAAGCCCCGGTATGTCGAAACGATACGTCGCACGCAGGCCGTCCTTTTCCCGCTTCAGGTCAAAGCCTTCGTAGACGAATTCCCTGTACGCCGCGCGGAAAAGAAGATATTTAGGCTGCAAAAAAACCACCCGCCTCCGATTTGTTTGGTATGGAAGACCCCGTTATTTCACACGTCTTATTTTTATCGCGCGGAGCACGCAAATATACGCGACCACGATGATATCGCCGAAAAGTTTGAGAAGGGCGGGGGAAAAGCCCGGGGCCACGGGAGCGAGGCAGTAGGCGAAGAACGCCGAAAACGCCGCGGCAAATATCCCGCAGGCAATAAAGTCGCACGCCTTTGCCCAGGGGAACCGCCGCCTGCCCCTTCTTATGAGGAGGTCCGCTCCTCTTATGAGCATGGCCGCGCCCCGCGCCGCGAAGGCTGCGGGAATAAGCCCGATGAGAGGGAAAAGGGTGAAAAACAGGGCGATATCCGCCGCCGCGGCGATTATGAGCCCGAGACCCGCCGCAAGGACGGGAAGATAGACCCGGGCGGCGTCCCTGAGGGGGTTAAAATGGGAGGCGCTGTTTTCCGCGTCCAGATACACGGTGGAAATGGCCACCTCGATGAGCTCCAGATCCATCTGCCTCGCTCTGAGGAGCTGGCGCATCTCGTATTCGTACCTGTCCCCGGGGATCGACAGCATATCGTCAAGCCTTGAGGCAGGTATGCCGCGCAGGCCCGTCTGTGTGTCCCCCAGGCACTGGCCGCAGAGAAGATTAAAGGTAAACCTCGTGGCGTAGTTGCCTGCCTTGCTGCGCAGGGGCACTCCGGGCTCGCTGAATTTGCGCCCGCCGATGATGAGCGCAGACGGGTGTTCCCTGACTGCGCGGGCGACCTTGAGTATGTCCTCGGTGAGGTGCTGCCCGTCCGCGTCCGCGCAGACGCAGCCCTCGGTTTCGCCGTTTTCCTTAAGCCGGGCAAAGCCGGTTTTCAGAGCCGCGCCCTTTCCCCGGTTCTTTTCGTGACGGATGACCTCCGCGCCGGCCTGTGCCGCCTCGTCGAAAAAGCGGCGGTATTCCTCGCCGCTGCCGTCGTCAACCACCAGCACGCGAAGGGAGGGGTCGGCGGCGCGAAGCCGGGAGACCGTGTCGACCATGTGTTCGTCCGGTTTATAGGAGGGGATAAGAACAGTCATGAACTCAGTCCTTTGTCGTTCGATTTGTTGAAAGCGGTTTCTGTCCCCGCCATGTCTTTATGCAGGGGCGGGCGCACACCGCAGAAGCCGGGCGGCGCGCCGCCGGGCAAGGGCTATTTTACTCCCATTTGCCGCCGCTGTCAATGGCGACAGAGAAACCCGGGGGTAAGAAGCGGCGGGTGTGAAACCCGGTTTTCACGCGCAGGGAAAACCCGCGGCCGCAAACCACGCGGGGAAAATCCGTCCGGGGGCAAACGGGAGGAAAGAAAATTTGCCGTCTCTGCCGCCTTTCTCTTATCATGTCCGCACCCGCCTGCCGTTCCCGCCCCGCCCCGCCGGCCTTTCTCTTATTTTGTCCACGCCCGCCGCCCGGACGGAGAATGTTTGTCTCTCCCTGTCATCCCCGTCGCCGGGGTTTTTCATCCCGCCCCGTTTTGCCGCCACAACTTTCGCCTGTCGTCCCCGCCCGC
>CASDVX010000149.1 GCA_949284545.1 uncultured Eubacteriales bacterium | reverse complement strand
ATAATAAATATCGGCTCAATGTGGGGCGAAACGGGCGCGTCCTGCGAGGCGGCGTATTCGGCGTCCAAGGCGGCGGTGACAGGACTGACGAAAGCCCTTTCAAAAGAGCTTGCCCCGTCCGGGATAACGGTCAACTGTATTGCCCCGGGAATAATCGACACGGCGATGAACGCTTCCCTGTCAAAAGAGGACATGGCTTCCCTCATAGGAGCCACCCCGGCGGGAAGGATAGGCACACCGCGCGACATAGCCCGCACGGCATTGTTTCTGGCGGCGGAGGAATCGGATTTTATCACCGGACAGGTTTTGACCTGCGACGGCGGATTTACACTTTAAGAGGCTGACAGCCTAAGGTACTGAAAGGGATTTTGAGATGTTTATAGACAAGGCGGACATACATGTAAAGGCCGGAGACGGCGGCAACGGCGCGGTATCGTTTCACAGGGAAAAGTACGTGGCGGCGGGCGGACCCGACGGCGGGGACGGCGGCCGCGGCGGCAGCGTGTATTTTGTCGCCGACGATACGCTTTCCACGCTCAGCGATTTTCGCTATAAGCACAGCTTTGAGGCTCAGAACGGCCAGCCGGGGTCATCCAAACGATGCTCCGGGAAAAGCGCGCCGGACCTGATAATGCGGGTGCCGAGGGGTACTGTGGTCAGCGACAGGGAGACGGGCCGCATAATAGCGGATATATCCTCAGACGACCCGGTCCTCATAGCCAAAGGCGGCAACGGAGGCTGGGGCAACTGTCATTTCGCCACACCCACGCGACAGGCCCCCAGGTTTGCCAAACCCGGCACGCCGGGCGATTCCATGGACCTGACGCTGGAACTGAAGCTCTTGGCGGACGTGGGCCTCATAGGCTTTCCAAACGTGGGGAAATCCACGCTCATATCCGTGCTCAGCGAGGCGAAGCCTAAAATAGCCAATTATCATTTCACCACCCTGTCGCCGGTTCTGGGAGTGGTAAGGGTCGAGGACCACGCAGGCTTTGTCATGGCGGACATTCCCGGCCTTATCGAAGGCGCCGGGGACGGAGCCGGACTGGGGCACGAGTTTCTCCGTCACGTGGAAAGGTGCCGCCTTCTCGTTCACGTGGTGGACGTGTCCGGCTTTGAGGGCAGGGACCCGGTGGACGATTTTGAAAAAATAAACGCGGAACTTGCCAAATACTCCGAAGAGCTGGCAAAGCGTCCGCAGATAGTGGCGGCGAACAAATGCGACATGGCGCCGGAAGAGAACATAAAGCGGCTCAGAGAACACGTTGAGGGCATGGGCATCGCGTTTTACGAAATATGCGCGCCCATAGGCCAGGGGACAAAGGAGCTTGCTTACGCGGTATGGCAGGCGCTTTCCCAGCTTCCCCCGGTAAAGACCTATGAGCCTGAACCGGAACCGGTGAAACAGTATATTGACCGGCGTGACAAGAGCGTCAAGATAAGGAAAGAAGGGGACGCGTTCATAGTAGAAGCCGAATGGCTGGGCAAGGTCATGCGGTCGGTGAATTTCGACGACAGGGAATCCCTGCAGTATTTTGAATCGGTCCTTCTCGGCAGCGGGGTAATAAAGGCGCTGGAAAAGGCCGGCGTGGCGGAGGGCGACACGGTGATAATATACGACTTCGAGTTTGAATTCAGATATTGACGGGGGCGACGGAAAGAGGAGATGGAAGCCGAGGAAATGAATCCGCTGGCGCTTGCTTTTTACGGCGACGCGGTGTATGAGCTCTACGTGCGGGAAAAGCTGGTGAGAAGCGGACAGGGGAAACCCGACTGTCTTCACAAATCAGCGGTGGAAAAGGTCTGCGCCGTATACCAGGCGGGCGCGGCGAGAAAGATAGCGGGCCTTTTGACCCCGGAAGAAGCGGACATATTCCGCAGGGGGAGAAACGCTTCCGGCACCAAGGCCCCGAAAAACGTTGACGTGTCGGAATACCGCTGCGCCACGGGGCTTGAGGCGCTGATAGGCTGGCTTGGCCTCAAAGGAAGGCGGGACAGAATAAAATTCCTCATGGAGGCTATACTAAATCCGGGTGAGGAAATTGAAAAAGGAAGCTCTGAGACAGAGGATATCGGAATCGTTTAAGGACGGAGCGGCGTTTGTAGCCGGAGCCGTTCTGTACGCGGTTTCGGTCAACTGCTTCACCGCCCCCAACGACATAGCTCCCGGCGGCGTTACCGGGCTTGCCACGGCAGTAAACAGCCTGACCGGCCTGCCCATAGGGAGCCTCAGTATGCTTATAAACATACCGCTGCTCATATCGGCAGCGGTATTTATCGGCGGGTCGTTCACCGCAAAGACAGCGGCGGCCACGGTAATAATCTCTCTTTTTATAGACCTGCTGGACTTTCTCCCGGCTTACGGCGGAGAAAAACTCCTGAGTTGCATATTCGGCGGCGTCCTGTCCGGCGCGGCAATGGGAATAGTGTTCCTGCGGGGCGGGACCAGCGGCGGCACGGACATAGTGGCGAGACTTCTGAGATTAAAGTGGAAAAATGTGTCGGCAGGCAGGATGATCCTGCTTGCCGACGCGGTGGTTATACTGTTTGCCGGTACGGTCTACCGTTCGGTGGAAAGCGCTCTCTACGCGGTAGTTGTGATATTCGTATCCTCCACGGTTATAGATAAGATAGTTTACGGAGGAGACGGCGGGAAATGCTTTATCATAATGTCGGAGAAAAGCGGCGACATAGCCCATGACATATCGGTCAGACTGCGGCGCGGCGTGACGTTTCTCAACGGGAGCGGCTTTTACAGCGGGAAAGAATCCCGGGTGATACTCTGCTCGGTACGGAGAAACGAGGCCGCGGAGCTTCGGAGCATAATACGGAAAGCCGACCCGGACGCCTTCGCGGTGGCCTGTTCCGCCGCAGAGATACTGGGTCAGGGCTTTAAGGCGTGGGAAAATGAGGACCGGGTGTGAACCTATTTAAGCGTCAGTCAAGACACACATCTGAGGGTCGGCCGGGATCCTCTTTTTTTATTTTCCGGGAAAGAACGATTATTATCACGGCCCCGGCGACCAACAGACATGCACAGACCGCAGCTATCACGGCAACAACGGGGAAGGGCTCCTCCGTACCGCGGTAAAGCTGACCGGTGACGTTGAAAAGTATGCCCTCTACCTCGCCCTGGCCCTCAACCACAGGGCCCGTTACGGGCGTGACCGTGCGGGACGTATCTCCCACGGTAACGGTGAGCTGGGTTTTGAGGGCGGAAAAAACGGTGTGGGTTTCATCGGGAGAAAACGGGGCGAAATATATCTCGTCCGTTTTCCACATGCTTTCGTCCGCACGGTTGCGGTAAAGGGCTATGAATGCCCACGCCGCCACGCCGTAGCTGACGGCCCCGGTTTCTGTGAACGTGACGGAGCATTTGCCCGTAGGATCGCCGGAAACATCGTATATATCCGAGACTCGGAGGACAGAATCAACGTAATCGTCCAGCACGCCGATCCTGTAGGTATCGTCGCCGGTTTGCATCACAAGCTCGGCGGAGAGATTGTAAAGCCGCCGGGTTTTTGCGTTATAGTCCTTTATGCTGTCAAAGGAATAGCTTAGGGAAAACACGTCGTAACCGCGGGACCGCTCTTCTTCGGTCATTTCATAAAGACTGTCGGCAATCCCCGCCTC
>CASDVX010000148.1 GCA_949284545.1 uncultured Eubacteriales bacterium | reverse complement strand
CCGCGCAGAATAATATGAGCGGGGAACCGCAGAAAAAAGAAAGAAGGGAAAGTTTACGGACGATAGATTTCTCATCAAAAACACCACCCGGGAGCAACGGGAACGCATCGTGCTGGAGAGCCTCGGCATGGGCGGCGCCTGTGAGGGCTGTTCGGGCTGCGACGGCGCGGGGGCGGGTGATCCGCTTAAAACGTACGCTGATTATATCGAGGGGAAAAAGGAACTTACGGAAATAACGGCGGGGTTTTCAAAGGGCGGCAGCGTCAGGTAGCGGCATGTCCGCGGGGCATCGGACGGCGGGCGGCGGGGCGGCGCAGCAGTCAGGCGCCGGGAGAGTTCCCTTGGCGGGGCGGCGGGCGATGACCGCGCCGGACGGGAACGGGGGCAATCCCGCGGGCGTGAGCGGCTGACAAAGAAAAAGCGCCGGGCTTCCCGCAGTATAAAAAAGGCGGCGAGGCGGGGTCTGTGACCGCGCCGGACGGGACGAACTGCGGTATTTTCCCTTGCCGATACAAGCTGACGCGGCGCGGTAATCCCGGCGTGGGCAATCCCTGCGGGGGTATAACAGAGTTACAGGGCGATTCCCGCTCGGTGTAATCCCGGTAGGGGTAATCCTGCGCGGCTATCCCGGCGGGCGGACAGTGGGAACAAACAAAAAACCGCAGGGGACCTGCGGCTTTCCTTGTTATTTTACCGCCGCCGTGGGAAACCAGCGGAAACGGTGGGCAATCTGCGCGGGAATACGCAGAAATTCCAGTGAGACGGTGATAAAGCCGCAAAAACCGAAACGGCGCTGATGGTTCCACTCCTCGCAATGAAAACAAAGCTGCGGCAAAGTACAGTGTTTTTCTCCCTGCTGTCTTTCTAAAAAGAAGGCCGAAACGACAAAACAAGTCGCCTCGGCCTTCTTTCTTTTATGCTATCTATCCTTATTTTTCCGCTCCTCTCTTCGCTTAAAGCGCTCGTCCTTCCGCAGCGCTTCCTTCGAGGATTTGAGAATATCAACCAAAATCCGTATGTCGTAGGGTGAGCAGTCGGAAAGTATTTCCTGTGCTTCTTTATTGAATACATGATTTGAATGTACCACATTATCACAAAGCAACTCATCGACGGAGACAGAAAGGGCATTGGCTATTTCGATAACGGAACTCAGGCTCATTTTCGCGTTCCCGTTTTCAATGTTGCTGATATGGACAACGGACAGACCCGTTTTTTCTGCCAATGAGTCCTGTGTAAGTTTGGACTTTATTCTCGCTATTTTAACCCGCATACCGATTGCGTCATAGTCAATAATCATTTTGTCGCCCCGTTTCGGTGGTTTATGATTATAATTGTAATTTAGCGCGGAGTTTATTATAATAAACTAACAAAATAAATTTGTGTATTGTAATAATAAATCAAATCATACAAATATATTATTTCTATAATTTATCAAATGAAACGGAGGGCGCCTCTTTGAAAAAAGACAACAAAATATTATCCTGCACCTTTGCGGGGCACAGAGAAGTATTCGGATTCTCCTCCCGGCAAATAGAAAACGCCCTCGAAACGCTTGTAAAAGGCGAGGACGCACTATGCTGTTATGTTGGCGGTATGGGGGAGTTTGACGCGCTTGCCGCCGATGCCGTCAGCAGTCTGAAAAGAAAATATCCCTATAAGGACATCCGTCTGATCCTTGTCCTGCCGTATATGCAGCAGAAATTGAACAGGGACAGGGAACATTACGAAACGTACTACGACGATATCCTTATTCCGCCGGAGCTGGCGGACATGCACTATAAGCGGGCGATTTCTTCCCGCAACAGGTGGCTTGTTGACAACAGCGACTGCCTGATAGCGCTGGTGCGGCGCGATTTCGGCGGGGCGTACGCCATGCTGCGGTACGCGCAGAGGCAGGGAAAAAGAATAATCCTGCTCAAACGGTAGCTTTGCGGCGGCGGGCAATCCGCGCGGCGGGTAATCCCAGCGTGGGCAATCCGCACGGCGGGCAATCCCGGCGCGGGCAATCCCGGCGGGGGCAATCCCGCGGGCGTGAGCGGCTGACAAATAAAAAACGCCGGGCCTCCCGCAGTATAAAAAAGGCGGCGAGGCGGGGTCTATGACCGCGCCGGGCGGGACGAACTGCGGTATTTTTCCCTTGCCGATACAAGCTGACGCGGCGGGGGTAATCCCGCGTGGGTAATCCTGCGGGGAAAATCCGGCAGGGGTAATCCCGCGCGAACGGGTGTGCGAGGGGGCGGCGCAGCCGCGGGAACGGGCGGCCGTCGGCCCCGCGCGGAGGCTCCCCGGGGCGGGGGGCAATCCCGCTGGGGGAGAGCGGTGTGCGGCAGCGGCAGGCAGCGGCTGTCCCCGTCTCCCCGGTCTCTTCCTCCGCCGGGAAGCGAGAGACTGCGTAAAGAAGCGGCTTAAATCGTGGGTCCGCTTTGGTACGCTACATTTATAACTGTTTTATTTTTCCTTTCG
>CASDVX010000147.1 GCA_949284545.1 uncultured Eubacteriales bacterium | reverse complement strand
GAATCTCTGATGGAGATGCTGTCGGACTCAATCCTCTATACTGAGGCGGAAAAACGTATGGCAGCAAACGACGACAGTAAGAATCTTTCGCGTGAGTCTGTCATGAAGGAGCTTGGTATTACACAGGAGGAGCTCGACGATGTCGATGTCGAAATCGAATAAGGAGCCAATCATATGAAATGGACAGTTGAATACATCAATGAGGCGCTGCGCGACTTAAAACGGCTTGATGCGTATGACAGGAAACTGATCTTAAAAGCGATCGATAAAACGGCCGAGCGCCCGCTTCCCCCGCCTGACGGTATCGGGAAGCCGCTTGGCAATCATGCATCATCACGTCTTTCCGGTTATTATAAAATCAAACTCAAAAGTATCGGATACCGGGTGGTGTACAGCCTGGTAAGAGCAAACAATGTAATGAGGGTCATTGTCATATCCATACGGGACGATGATGCCGTATACAAAGAAGCGGAGCGCCGCATTAAAAAATTCAAAACAGAAAATTAAATATCCAATTCAAGCATCTCTTGTATGAGGTGCTTTTTATATATTTTTTTAACCTGCTGAGAAATCATTTTTCGGCAGGCTTTTTTATTAGCAAAAGCAATCAAAGGAGGAGACTATATGCCAACAAAAAAGAACACAACCCTTGAAGAAGCAGTGCAGCCTGATGAAAGTGAAGTTTCCCAGACTGAGACAAATCTTGAAACGGAAGATCGGAACGATTCGGAATTATCCGGAAACAGCGGGATAAACGCTCAGACTGATTTGGAACCGGAGTCTGATAAAGAGAATTCATCTGAAGACACCGAAGAGGCTGCCGTATCCGAAGCTTCCGGCCAGACTGACACCGAAACCGAAAAAAAGCCAGGAACACGACGCCGAAAAACAGCCGATCCGGTCAGCGAAAATAATAATATAAGCCCTGAGGGCCCTGAGCCGGCAGCACCTCGCAGAACCCGAACCCGGTCTGACAGAGCGTCCCCCGTTTTATCGATCGACGACCAACGGACTGTCGAAACCGATGCGGACAAGGCGAGAAACGATTTATTGGACTTACTGGAGTCCCAGAAATCCGGGAAAATCCTGTCCGGTACGATACAGGGCGTGGAGCGTGCCGATGACCATAATGCACATTCCATGGCAGTCATTTATCACGGTGAGTATAAGGTCATTATCCCTGCCGAGGAAGCGGTTGAACCGCCGGAGGACTACAGGGGTATGCCGCCGCAGGATGTGCTTCACTATATGCTCACAAAACGGCTTGGGGCTGAGGTGGACTATATCGTAAAAGGTATCGACACGGCTGAAAACATAGCCGCAGCCAGCAGGCTCGAAGCAATGCGCGCAAAACGGCGGCAGTATTACCTTGCCACAGACCGGGACGGCAATAATCTCATTTATTCAGATATTTGTGCTGAAGCACGGGTTGTCTCTGTCATACGTGCAGGTGTGTTTGTGGAGCTGTTCGGTCTGGAGGTATACATCCCGCTGCGGGAGCTGAGCTATCAGAGATGGCTTGATGCATCGGGGCACTTCCAGCCCGGTCAGCGCATCCTCGTAAAGATTCTGAGTGTGGACAGGAGCGACCGTGACCATATCAGGGTCACGGCGTCCGTCAAGCAGGCAGGTGAAAACCCATATGAAAAAGCGCTGCGGAGATATTCCGTCGGGAACCGGTATGTCGGTACGGTCAGTATGGTGGATACCAACGGGGTATTCGTAGCCCTTGACGGCGGAATCGACTGCTTATGCAGCTATCCCAAACGCGGCCGTCCGCCGCGCGGAGCCCGGGTCACTGTCCGGATACTTGGTATCAATCACGATTCCAACCGAATCTGGGGAGCCATCACTCATATAGCAACAGCAAGGTAATTAATTCAAGATGAAAGGAGGTATTTTATGACAAACTATGAACTAACCAACGAGGAAAAGAACCGACGCAAGAATGTTTCGGCTCATACCCGGAAAATGGTAATGTCCCAGCTGCGTATTGATGACCAGGATGAGACGTCACTTATGACTGATTATCGGGATTATTATCTGCAGATATCTTTTTCAGAGTTACATCCGCTGATGGTATTTTGCGTTGCTAAGGGCATGAAAACTCCCAGTACCGCAAAACAGAGAAAGCTGGTCAACGAGCTGAACTTGAAAAGCATTCTTGGCAGTCATGCAATCAACGATGAAGTTGGATGCTATTCTTATAGGGCTACGCATTGGCTCGATAAGGAAATAGATCCAGCTCGTTTTTTTGAAATGCTGAATCGCTGCATTGATGAAGCCGATAAGGGCTATCGCAGACTGACGGCTTAAAGATCGGCAATAGGAAAGGAAAAGGAAAATGGCACACAAATCTTCTGGTGTTCAACTTTGCCCAACTTGTAAAATTGGTCAGGAAACTTATCTGCTTGATGAAAGAAATCCCTTTTGTCCATACTTATCCTGCCACAATGGAACAAGCTGTGCAAAGTATATACCAATAGAAAAGAACAATAAAAATTTCAAGGAGGATTTTTTGAGATGAAAATCAAAAGCAAAATCAAATCCATTCTGTCGGCAATCCTTGCAGTTTCCATGCTGCTGACGCTTATGCCGACAATCACATTTGCGTCACAAGCCAGTGATTATGTCGATCCTGCTGATATATGGCTTAAGGCAAATGGCAGAACAAACGAATTAGACCTAAACGCAACGACAACCTATGAGACCAGTTACTGTACCGTATGCGAACGGGATACACTGGGGCTTACCTACCGAGTGCCTGAGTATACGAAATCAGGAGAGACAGCGCTGAACCGTGGCGTTAAATACTCTGACGGCACCTTGATCAGCGGCAATGGCACGGGGAATCTTGATGACGGCACGCCCGGGATCGACGCATATTATACCGGTTATCAATGGAGTGCGACACGTTCATAA
>CASDVX010000146.1 GCA_949284545.1 uncultured Eubacteriales bacterium | reverse complement strand
TCCAGCTCTAAAGACGTATCAACAGGGAAATTGTCGATAGGACGGTCTATGACGCCCATGGAAATATTGGCGTTTTGCAGGGCAAGGTAGGCGGACGCAAACGTGCCGTTTATCTGTTTCTGTATGTCTTTTGCCTGATCTATCATGCCCATCATCTCACGTATCAGTATATTACGTTTCCTGTCCATGAGATCATAACCCAGTTTTGCAAGTGCAAGGGACTTACGAACCGCAATAAGATTGCCTTTTGTGGGGATAACCTGACGCGCCATGTGAGATACCTCCTTCCCGTTGCCGTCTCACAAAAGAACTTTTTTTCAGACGGGTTTGTATTTGTGATATTTGGCGAGGGTTTCACTGTCGACCCTGTCAAGCTCCTCGGGGGGAAGAATCGAAAGAAGTTCCCAGCCGGCGTCAAGTGTTTGCTCGAGCGTGCGGTTTTCGAACATGCCCTGACGCAGAAAATCGTTTTCGAACCGCGTCCCGAAATCCATATACAGCTTGTCTGCCGGAGAAAGATCGTCTTCGCCTATGACCGAGGCAAGGGAACGCACGTCCAGAACCTTGGCGTAGGAAGCGAAAAGCTGATTGGCAAGCGCGGGATGGTCCTCGCGGGTGTAGCCTTCTCCGATGCCGTCCTTCATAAGCCGCGACAGCGAGGGCAGCACCGAGATAGGCGGATACACGCCGTCTGTGTGCAGCGCGCGGTCGAGAACTATCTGCCCCTCGGTGATATACCCCGTAAGGTCGGGGATCGGGTGGGTTATATCGTCGTTGGGCATGGTGAGTATGGGTATCTGAGTCACAGACCCTTCGGAGCCCTCAATTATACCGGCTCTTTCGTAAAGCGACGCGAGGTCGGAATAAAGGTATCCGGGATATCCCTTCCTGCCCGGTATTTCATTGTTGGAAGAAGAAAGCTCGCGCAGAGCCTCGCAGTAAGAGGTCATATCCGTCATGACCACAAGGATGTGCATGTTCTTTTCGAAGGCGAGGTATTCCGCTACAGTCAAAGCGCATCTCGGGGTGAGAATTCTCTCAATTATAGGATCGTTGGACAGGTTGAGGAACATGACAACCCTGGAAAGGGTCCCGCTTTCCTCAAAACTGCGCCTGAAATAGTCGGCCACGTCGTTCTTAACGCCCATGGCGGCAAATACAACGGCGAAATTATCGCTCTGTTCCGATGCCACCTGAGCCTGACGCACGATCTGAACGGCAAGTTCATTGTGGGGAAGACCGGCTCCTGAGAAAATCGGAAGCTTTTGACCGCGGATAAGAGTAGAAAGACAGTCTATAGCGGAAATGCCGGTGCGTATGCAGTTTCTGGGATACACCCTCGACACGGGGTTTATGGGCATCCCGTTGATGTCGGCCGTTTTTACGGGGAAGATATCGCCCAGCCCGTCAATGGGCTTACCGGCCCCGTTAAAGATACGGCCGAGAAGCTCACCGGAAAGCGGCATTTCCATAGGATGACCGGTAAACGACGTGCGGGTGTTGTAGAGAGAGAGACCGCTTGTTCCTTCAAACACTTGGATAACAGCCCTTGACCCGGCTATGGACACTACCCTTCCGGTGCGGTGTCCCCCATCCGCGGTTTCGATCATGACAACTTCATCATACGAAACATTTTCCACGCCGTCGAGGACGGCGAGGGGACCGTTTATTGAGCTTAATCCTACGTATTTCAAATTCATAATGCTGACCGAGCCTTTCTTTGGAAGGAATCGGGCGGGCGGCAAAAAGTTAAATCGGAAATCAGTGCCGTCACGCCGTGATAAAGGAGCTGTCTATATCCGCAAACACGGAATCCATTTCCTGACTCAGACTGTCGAAGGCTGAAAAATCGTCGTTGGGGAAGTCGTATTTCATCCTGCACAGTTTATCTATAAGGCCGCGTTCAGTGATGCGTGACACGGGAACTCCTTTGGAAACAAGTCTCTTCGCGCCGTCGTAAAACTGAAGGACGAGTTTCATCATGAGCCGCTGTTTTTCAATCGGCACGTACGTGTCCGTGGGATTGAACGGACTTTGCTGCAGAAGGCCGATACGCACTGCTTTGGCGGTTTCAATAACGAGTTTCTGGTCATCGGGAAGAACGTCTGAACCGATGAGCTTTACTATTTCCATTAAACGGCTCTCATTTCCCAGAAGCTGTATAATGCGGCGGCGGTATTCGAGAAAATCGCGTCCGAGATGTTCATCGTACCAGTCGGAAAGATCGGTAACGTATTCGCTGTACGACGTGAGCCAGTTAATGGCGGGATAATGTCTGGCGTATGCCAGAGATTTATCGAGAGCCCAGAACACACGGATGAAACGGCGGGTATTCTGAGTAACCGGTTCTGAGAAATCACCGCCCTGAGGTGAGACGGCCCCTATGACGGATATGCTTCCGTCTCCGCCGGAAAGCGTCTTCATATAACCGGCACGCTCATAAAACTGAGAAAGCCTTGACGGGAGATATGCCGGGAAGCCCTCTTCAGCCGGCATTTCCTCAAGCCTGCCGGAGATCTCGCGGAGAGCTTCTGCCCAACGGGAAGTGGAATCTGCCATAAGAGCCACATGATAGCCCATATCGCGGTAATACTCGGCTATGGTTATGCCGGTATAGATAGAGGCTTCGCGCGCAGCCACGGGCATATTGGATGTATTGGCTATCAGCACCGTTCTGTCAGTGAGCTTGTTGCCCGTACGCGGGTCGGTCAGCTCTGCAAATTCCTGCAGGACCTGAGTCATCTCATTGCCGCGTTCTCCGCAGCCGATATATACTATGAGATCGGCGTCGCACCACTTGGCAAGCTGGTGCTGCGTAGTGGTCTTGCCGGTGCCGAAACCACCCGGGATGGCGGCAGCCCCGCCCTTGGCTATCGGGAAAAACGAGTCTATGATACGCTGCCCGGTTATAAGCGGGACCGACAGCGGCATGCGCTGGGAAACAGGTCTGGGTGTGCGTATAGGCCATTTCTGCATGAGGGTGACGTCGACCTCTTTGCCGTGGGAATTACGCACGCGAAGTACCACATCGTTTACGTGATACTCTCCGTCCGGCGCCGCAAAGGTAACGCATCCGCTGAGGCCCGGCGGAAGCAGGCACCTGTGCTCGAGGGCCGGAGTTTCCGGACATACGGCATATATTTGCCCGCCCGTCACATTGTCCCCGGCGTGAACCTTCATTTTCACATCCCACATTCGGGAATGATCCAGCGAGTCCACTTCACAGCCGCGGGAAATAAACTGTCCCGTCAGAGAGGCAATCTCGCGAAGGGGACGCTGTATGCCGTCAAATATATTGGAAAGTATGCCGGGGCCGAGGGTCACGCATATGGGGCTTCCGGTGCCTTCCACGGGATCACCGGGTTTGAGGCCTGTTGTTACCTCGTAAACCTGTACGGTGGTGATAAGCCCGTTTACGGATATCACTTCACCGATAAGCCTTTCCTTACCCACATAAACCATTTCCTGCATGGCAAAAGGGGACTTTCCCTTAACGGTTATAACGGGGCCGTTTACGGAGTATATTTCGGACATATTCAACACCGTGGCTTTCGGAAACGAAAGCGTCCTTTCTGAGGAATCTGGTGCGGAACGGTCTGAAGCTGTCTGACCGTTCCGCGGGAATATTCGGCGGACAAAAACCTCCCACAGACCGTACGCTGACAGTGCAGGGCGGCTTTAAAACAATACTTTTGGGGAGGATATGTGCCGCGACAAACTGTCAGTCGATGACAAATCCGGAGCCTGCGGCAAAGGCTTTGCGCTCAACGTTGAGCTTTTCGTCAAGGGTTTCGTCTATGAGCCGCCCGGAAAAAGAAATACGCAGTCCGCCCAAAAGTATACCGGGCTCTATTGCGGTTTCGGCGGAAATACCGAAATCCGAAAGCAATTCGGACACGGTCCCGGCGTCCTCTTCCCTGAGAAGGAGGAGACAGCGCCCGCCGGTCAGTATTTTACGGTTTCTTTCGATGATGTCTTTCAGATATGAACGATATCCGGAGGTTTTGGTAAATTCAACGAGTCTGCCTGAGATCTCCTCAAAAACCCCGTCGGCGAGACTGTCGCGCCGGGAGATGAGCTGCCTCCTTGCTTCAAGAATGCGGCGGGAAAGCTCGCGGCTGGTATCGGCGTCTATATTCGCGATGCCGCGTTCCGCCTTGATTTTTTCCGAAGCCCTGATCTCATTTTCCGCAGCGGCCATTTCGGCCGCAAAGCTTTCGTCGGCACGCTTGCGGATATCCGCAGCCTTGCGCGCCACGTCCGACATCACCGCCTGCTCTATTGCGGAAACCTTTTGCTGTGTGGTCATACGAAAAATCCTTTCAATAAGGTTTGAGGGTCAGATTTTGACGCCGATGGCATCACGCACATAACCCGTTATGGAATCCTCTCCCCGGCCGGACCCATGCCTGTCAGGGATGGCAATTATAAGAGGCCTGCTGTACTTAAGCTTCATGTCGTACACAAGATCGGGACACATCGACGAAAGCTTCTCGGTTATCAGAACTATGCCGATGTCCTTATCATTGACGGCCTTCGTCAATTCGCGTTCCGTTTCCTCGGGAGTGTGAACTACTGCCCCCTCTATGCCGGCAAGCCTCAGCCCCATCTGGGTGTCGATATTGTCGCTTATCAGATAGAACTTCATGGCGGTCAGCCTATCTTATTAAGGATCACGAAAGATATGAGAATACCGTAAATAGCTATACCTTCGCCAAGCGTAACGAAGATAAGCGCTTTACCGAACATTTTCGGATCTTCTCCCGTGGCTCCGATAGCGGCGGAGGCACCGCTGGCGACAGCTATTCCGGCGCCTACAGCCGCCGCGCCGGTGGCAAGAGCAGCCGCAAGGTAACCGAAGCCTGCTGCGGAGGAATCCGGATCGGTCAGTCCGTCGGACTCGCCCTCATCGGCCTGCGATGAAACGTCGGTAACAGGCTGTTCCTCATCTGCGTAAACGCCGCTGAGCGGCATCAATACGGCGCAGGCGACGATAAGCGCAAAACAGGAAATGTTAGTCAGCAACGCGCGCCTGAGCGAAAGCCTTGTAAGCCCATTGCCCTTGCGCACTGCGTAAATAATTGTGCCGGTCATGAGACCTGCGATAGCCACCAGAATAAAAACTGCCAATTTCATAACCAATACCTCACCTTTCGTTCTGTGTGTAAAAATTGCTGTTATACGTTGTAGTCGATGCTGATAGGGACAAACTCGCGGCCTCCGCCGGAGTAGAACCTGCTGAAAATCTCATAGAAATGCAGTCTGAGCACCTGTATACCGACTATAAGTCCCTCAAGAGCGATAACAAACGCATTTCCTATGACAAGTATAACCGCATTTGCCGAAGCGGACGCGGTTTGCGCGAGCATGAACACCACGGACATCATTATTGCGTGGCTCATAACGAAAGCCCCCACACGGATAAACGAGATGGTGTTGGAAACATAGCTGAGGAGCACTTCTATCATCTCAAAGAAGTTCTGGAGTATGAACGACCCAACGGTCAATTCTTCCTCATCGGGCTGCCTGCGGCCGGATACCATGCGTCCGAGAGGTTCTCTCAGGAAAATCAGGACGAGAGGTATCACTACAAAAATACCGATGAACCACGGGGACAGCAGGTTGACGCCCAGAAGCATTATCAGCCCTACGGCAACAAGCACGGATACAAAGAAAATTATGCCGGCCGTGCCGCTTTGTGAGAACAGTGCCTTGGTGGCGTCGCGCTGTTTTATGCCGTTTACGATGTTTATTATCATGGAAATAACCGTGAGAACCGCACCGACGCCTATTGCGGCAAACAAAATAGTGTTTACGGTGCCCCCGTCCATGACGTCTATGGGCTTTTCCTCAAATCCCAATGCCTTGTACATCGGATCGAGCAGATGCTCAAACCCGAATACGGAACCGTATATAAAGCCGAACAGCATTGACGACCCGCCTATGAAAGGCAGTATCTTTCCGAGCTTCAGCCCGAGAACTCTGTCTGCGAGTATTCCTGCGACAATGAGGACAAGTCCGTGCCCCACATCGCCGAACATCGCGCCGAAGAGCAGAGAATATACAATCGCTACCAGAGGAGTCGGGTCTATCTCATTAGCCGAAGGTATGCCGTACATCTTCACAAACATCTCAAACGGACGGAATATGCGCGGATTTTTCAGTTTTGTAGGTGGCGTGAGTTTTTCGGAGGAAAACGGCGAATCGCCGCACTCAAATTTTGCGCCGGGAACCGCGGAAAGAGCGCGATCAAAGGCGACCGCCTGATTTTTCGGGATCCAACCGCACACCACCGCCTGTCCGGCATGAACCGCGGCGTACCTGCGGAGCTCGCGGCTCTCGTAGAGATACTTGAACCTTGAGAATAGCTTCCTGCATTCTGCGGCGTGGTCTGCGGAAAATCCCTTGAGCTGTTTTTTGGCCTCTTCCAGCTGTTTTGCGACCTGGGTCCGCCTGTACGAGAATCTCTCCAGCGCCTGAGACGGAGTGCCGTGCGCTTCACTTGAAATTCGCAAACGCTCAAAATAGAGCGATGTAAACACCTCATCCGCTTCAGCGCACGAGGAAGCCGGTGCAAAGTAGCATCCCCACACGAATTTTTTGTCGGAGGAACCGGCTATAAACACAATATGGGGATTGTCAACATAAAGCCGCAGCTTTTCATAACTTTCCCGCGGCATCCTGCCGAATCTCAGCTTTACGTGTTTGAGCCCGAACAGTTTATCAAGATCGTAATTTATGTCCTTCATGTGCGACAGCTGTTCAATGCCGCGCCCGAGAAGCTCGTATTCCTCAGACAGAGCCTTGATCGACTCGGACAGTCTGGTACTTTCGGATGAGAGCCTGTCCATTCTTTCGGCGAGAGCGTCGTCGTTGAGCATCAGGTCCGAGGGATCGGAGTACTCGGGCTTGACGCCGCAGGAACCGCACATGGCTATCGCGGCGGTCAGGCGTTCCGACCAGGGGTTGAACGTATCAACGGGAGCGTATCCGTTTCCGGATTGAGACTCGGAGCTGTCCGCCGGGGCGAAATAATAACCCGATGAAGGATCCTTATTTTCCGGATCGGAAGCAAACACCAAGTACGGGTCGTCATCGTAAAGACGTCGTTCCTCGCTGTTTTCGTCGGGAATCTTTCCGACGCTGACCTTTATATACTTCAGCTTCGGCACAGCGCTGCCTGCGGTTCCGCTGTCATTATCGCCGCGCGCGCCGCCTGACGTGTCCGGCGACGCATCGGCAAACGTCCCGCGGCTGCCGCCGAGCAGGGACAGCGTGTTTTCCGGATGAAAGCACCCGGAATCCAGACACACGCCGAGAACATCGTCGAGCAAATCCGGCGGAGCGCTTATTTTGGTGAAGGAAAGTTTTTCCAAAGACATGTCCTCATCCCGTTTCTTTTTAAGGATATCGCGGCGGGCGCCGTGCAGCCGGAACGTCACGCTCGGCTGGGCCCGTGTATACCGTATCTCACTCTTTCAATGGCGCTTACCAGGGAGGCGGTCTGATGCTGCCTTAGCTCCAGGTATGCCGTTACGGCGGCGGCCGGTGAAACTCCGGACTTGAGCACCCGGCGGCAATATTCGCCGTACATGCGGCCGGAATGGTTTTTAAAAACGGAAACTGAAACTTCCCGGAGCCCTCTGCCGTAAGGGGTCTCTTTAACCGCCTCGGCTATCTCATCCCGCGAACCGTTCACCATGGTGTACATTGTGCTGCGGCTCAAAAGATATCGCTTTTCTATGACGCATTTCGCTGTAAAAGCAGGGTCTGTGCCGAAATTGAGCCTGAGCCTCAGAAGTCTGTTGAGATTCATCAGATCAAGCCTACGGCCGTGGATTGCCTTCAGTTCCTTCCTGGTTTCGCCTGAAGTGCGGTCTATTACGTTGAAAAGCCTGACAAAATGGCCGGTAAAGAGCCTCGCCTCGGTTTCCGGAATACTTATCTTTCCGTCTGTGAAGACAGGAAGAGGTTCCAGCGCATGGGCATACGGTGTTCCGGCAAGAAACGCAGCAAGGGCGTCCGCATCGGCGCATGAAGCAAGGCCGTACAGGTCAAAAGACAGCTGGCCCGCCATGAAAGCGGGAAGCGACAGGGCGTACCTGTCGGAGGCGCTGCAATTCAGAAAATTCACAAACGAAAGAAGCTGTTCGAGCTCACACCGCTCGCGAAAATACCCCAGAAGCGAGTCGCGGTCGGAGGAGACATATCCGCAAAGCTCAATGTACTCGTTCCAGGCATCCCTGCGCACCAGATCCTCCAGCTGGCCGCGGTGGAGGAACGACGGATTGACGTCCGACAGAACGTCACGATAGGCGGGAGTCTCTTTCAGATAAGCCGATATATCGGCAACGCTGTCTTTGGAACTTATTTCTGCAAAATCAGCCTCAGTCAGACATTTGCCGAATTTCACCATGACTTTGGCGTTTAACGCCGTCCAGATGCTGTCCGTACCGTCACCCCCATGCCAAAATAAATACCGGGACATCCGTGCGCTTTACGCCTCTTTAGATATCCCGACTATATGCAAATATATTTGCTGCACCCAATCCGCACGGCGCTCACGGCAGAGCGCGACCATGCGTTCCGCTTTTTCCTGAGTGTCACGCTCAATTTCTTGGCAGCGCTGCCGCAGTTCCTCATTCTTTTGCTCTTTGTGGCGAGTAAGAAGCAGCTGCGTTTGTTCGGCGTAAGCCGCCTTCATCTCGGCAATTTTACCGCTGACGGAATCCGTGAGTTCCGCGGAATATTTGGCGGCCTCATCGATCTGGCTGCAGGCAGCAGCATCAATGGCCACAATACGGTCGATCACCTCATGCATGAAATCATCCCCTATCCGAACGGTTCAACTCATTCTTGGTATTATACGTCTTTTAACCCATAAAAAACAAGCAGTATTTTGTTACAATTTTTTAACCTGATGTTTTGTCTACGGCATTGTCCGGGCGCCCCTGATGCGGCGTAAAAATCAAGTTCCCCTTGCCAAAAGACGCTTGCGGATGTATAATGAAAAACATGACGAAAACCTTTGAGGAGTGGATTTTAATGGATAAACTGCTTCAGATATTATCTGCCAACGCGCGTCTGCCGATAGAGGATATCGCCGCCATGACGGGCATGACGGCTGAGGAGACGGAAAACAAGATAGCGGATTATGAGCGCCGCGGCATCATAAGGGGATACAGTGCCGTTATAGACAGGGAAAGAGCGGACGACAGCATGGTCACCGCGGTGGTGGAACTTAAGGTGACCCCCATGAAAAATTACGGATTTGACAGCATAGCCGAAAAGATAGTACAGTTCGACGAGGTTGAAAGCGTCCAGCTCATGTCCGGGGGGTATGACCTGGGTGTTACCCTTCACGCGAAGAGCTTTAGGGACGTGGCTATGTTCGTGTCCGAACGGCTTGCACCGCTGGAGGGAGTGCTGTCCACCGCAACCCACTTTGTCCTCAGACGGTATAAGGATTCGGGAGTGTCTTTTATTGACGGAAAAATCGATGAGAGGAGCGAGTTCGGCAGGTGATTGATTATTCAAAGGTGCTGTCGGAAACGGTCCGCGGGATAAAGCCGTCCGGCATACGCCGTTTCTTTGATTTGGCGGCGGAGATGCAGGATGTGATATCTCTGGGAGTGGGAGAGCCGGATTTCAGTACTCCGTGGCATATCAGAAACGAGGGCATAGAGAGCCTGAGAAAGGGCAAAACATGGTATACTGCCAATTCCGGCCTTTTTGAACTGAAGGAAGAGATATCCTCGTACATGAGCAGAAAATACGGGGTTGAGTATTCTCCAAAGGACGAGGTACTTGTAACTGTGGGAGGCAGCGAGGCGATAGATCTTACTATTCGAGGAATGGTAAGCGCAGGGGACGAAGTTATTATTCCGCAGCCCAGCTTTGTATGCTACGAACCCATAACGCTGCTTGCCGGTGGTACGCCGGTTTTTATCCCGACCAAAGCGGAAAACGAGTTCAGGCTTACCGCGCGGGAGCTTAAAAACGCCATGACTCCGCGCACGAAGCTGCTAATCCTGCCGTATCCGAACAACCCGACCGGAGCGGTTATGAGGAAAGAGGACATGGAAGAGATTGCGGCCGTGCTCAGGGGGACGGACGTGATGGTGTTGTCTGACGAAATATATTCAGAGCTTACGTACGGAGGAGAGAAATACGTTTCATTCGCGTCGATTGACGGCATGAAGGAACGGACGGTGGTTATCAACGGATTTTCCAAGACATACGCCATGACCGGGTGGCGTCTCGGATACGCGTGCGGACCGGCGCCCGTCATAAAGCAGCTCACGAAAATACATCAGTTCGCCATAATGAGCGCGCCCACAACAAGCCAGCTCGCCGCCGTGGAAGCGCTGAAAAACGGCGACGAGGACGTTGAGGAAATGCGTCAGGAATACGACATGAGGAGAAAATTCGTGCTGGCGGGGATGCGGCGGATGGGGCTCCCCTGCTTTGAACCTCGCGGGGCGTTTTACATATTCCCGGATATAACAGTGACGGGGATGACATCTGATGAGTTCTGTGCGAAATTGCTCAACGAAAAAAAGGTCGCGGTGATCCCCGGGACTGCTTTCGGAGAGAGCGGAGAAGGCTTTGTACGTATATCGTACTGTTATTCTACCGGACACCTTAAAGAAGCAATGAAACGTATGGATGAGTTTATAAGCTCACTCAAAAACGGACAGACGGGAGCGTCGGATGCGTAATTCGCGACGGGAGGCGGAGATGACTGTGAGGAAAAACCTGTGCATGAGAGCGTACGGAAAAATCAACCTCACCCTCGACATACTCGGCAGGATGGAAAACGGGTACCATGAGGTAGAAATGATAATGCAGCAGGTATCCTTGTACGACAGCGTACAGATATCCGAAAAAACCGACGGGCCCGCGGAAATAAGCAGCAACTGCCCGTGGCTGCCGAGCGACGGAAGAAATCTCGCGTACAAGGCTGCGGAGGCATTTGCCCGCGCTACGGGTTACGACGTGCCTGTGAAAATCCGTATTGGAAAATATATACCGGTGGCATCAGGCCTTGCCGGAGGTTCCTCCGACGCGGCCGCTGTGCTGCGCGGCCTGAACATACTTACCAAAGCGGGTCTCAGCACAGAGGAATTGTGCAAAATAGGAAGAGACATAGGCTCGGATGTGCCTTTTTGCATAACCGGGGGTACCGCGCTTGCCACCGGAAGGGGTGACGAACTTAGGCCCCTTCCCCCCATGCCGGACTGCAGGATACTTCTTGCGAAACCGAGGCTGAGCGTTTCCACACCGGCAGCGTACGCCGAGTTTGACAGGGCAAAAAATATAACGCATCCGGATACCGCTTCATGCATACAGGCGTTGGAACACGGCGATCTCGCAGCTCTTGCGGCGGGTATGCACAACGTATTTGAAGATTCTTCGCCGATCCCGGAGGTGGAAAAGCTGAAACAGATAATGAAGGAGCACGGCGCGCTGTGTGCCAACATGAGCGGCAGCGGTCCCACCGTGTTCGGAATATTTACCGACGAAAGCGCTGTTCTTAAGGCGAGAGCGGCGTGCAGGGCCTGTGCGCCCTTTGTTTTTTACTGCCGCCCGGCGGCACGCAGGAGGGGCGGGTGAGTCCGACGGCAGAGGCCGCAAATCAGGAAAATCCCGCGTGAACTGAATAAAAAATGAAATACCGTCCAAAATGCACGTATCAAACGAAAAGGACGGGATTTCGGTGAACAGAGGAGAAAAGGCTGTACTTATAGGCCTGTCGGTGGCTATACTTCTGTCGTTTACGGGCTTTGCAAAAACATGTGAGGAGATAGAGGATAATGTTTTGAGGCTCCATATACTGGCGAACTCCGACAGCGAGGAGGACCAGAGGGTCAAGCTTGCGGTAAGGGACAGGCTTCTTGAGGAGGTCCCGGAACTGTTTCAGGAGGCAGAGGACCGTGAAAGTGCCGTAGAGGCAGCCCGCTGTACCATCGACAAAATCAGGGATGTGGTGGCGGACGAGCTTGCCGTACAGGGAGCGGACTACGGTTTTGATGTTGAAATAGCGGAAAACATGTATTTTGAAGTGAGAGAGTACGACGGGTTCACGATGCCTGCGGGCTTTTACTCCGCACTCAGGATAACGCTGGGCCGCGCGGAGGGCAAAAACTGGTGGTGCGTGATGTATCCGCCTCTGTGCAGTTCCGCTGCGGTAAAAACGGAAGAAGCCTTTGATCGCGGGCAAAACGGCGTGCTTACGGCGAATTCGGATTATGAGATAAAGTTTAAGTTCTGCGAGATTTTGTACCGCGCGGGCGACACCATTAAGAAATGGTTTGACTGACGGTGTAAAGAGGGGCGGTAAAAGTGCTTCAGCTTGTATTGGGAAGGTCCGGAAGCGGAAAAAGCGAATACGTACTGAAAAAAGCCGCGTCCTGTCCGCCTGACAGGCTGCTCGTGGTGGTTCCGGAGCAGTTTACCCTTGAAACCGAGAAACGTCTCCTTGACGCGTTCGGACGTGAAGCCCTGCCGGGCGGGATCGTGACGAGTTTCTCCTCCATGGCGGCATCGTACACAGCCGAATACGAGCCGTCAGGGAGATACATAAACAATTTCGGCCGGCGCATACTCATGGCAAGAGCAATCGGCAGGCAGAACGGGATGCTGAAAGTATACGGGGGCAAAGTGACAGATTCCCTTGTAGACGCGTTTATTTCCGTGATTTCGGAGATGAAGGTCTCCTGCATAAGCCCCGAAGAGCTTATGGAAAAGGCAGATTGCTTCAGCGGGGCGCAGGTAGCGGACAAGCTTTACGATATCGCTGCAGTGTTCGGAGAATACGACAGGCTGCTTTCAGACGGCTGCCGCGACAGCACAGACGATCTTACCAGGCTGGCGGAAGGCGTAAGGAAATACGGCCTGTACAAAGGCAAAACCGTAATATTTGACGGATTTCACAACTATTCGGCGCAGGAGGAACGGGTCATCGCGGCGATAATGGAGCAGGCGGGTGAAACTCTTATCACCGTGTCCTGCAGCAGCGTTACGGATATGGGCGAGGAGGCCGACGGCAGCGTTTTTGAAAATGTCCGCGCCGATGCAAGGCGTATTTTGGGCGCGGCGGCGCGTCTGGGAGTGCGGGTATTGCCGCCGGTTTTCCTCACGGAGAATGTCCGCGCGCATACACCGCAGATGGCCGGTGTAGAAAAGCACCTTATCGGAGGAGGAAAGACATTTGAAGCGGCCGGCGGCGTGAGCCTGTACAGGTGCGGTTCCGTGGCTGACGAATCGGACCTGGTGGCCGCGCTCATAAAAAAGGACGTCAGGGAAAGCGGCTGCAGATACTCCGACTGCGCGGTGATAGCAAGATCCCTCGTGGACTACGAGGCGCTGCTCCCCGATGCGTTCACTCGAGCCGGGATACCGTTTTATATGGATATGCGTGAGGACGTGACACTGCGTCCGCTTTTCACCTTACTGCTGTCGGCACTGAAGGCGGCCGCAGGACAGCGCGTCGACGAGAATGTATTTGCATGTCTGAAAACCGGGTACTTTGACGCCGGGGAAGATGAGATATTTGAGCTTGAAAATTACGTGCTGATGTGGGGAATAAAAGGCGATGATATTTTCTGCGAGTATGGGCTCAATCCTTCCGGATACGAGGAGATGACGGACAGGGACAGGGAACTGCTTAAGGGGCTTAACCGTACGAGGGAAAAGGTTATGCCGCCGCTGCAGAAACTATGCGGAAGGCTTCGGGGCGAGTTTGACGGAGAAGCCATGTGCCGCGCGCTTTATGCCTTCCTTATGGAGTTGGACGTGCCTGGGAAAGTGGACGTTGAAAGTGCGGAGCTGCGCAAAAGAGGCGAAACCGTGCGCGCCGACGAGGCCGTCAGACTGTGGGAGCTGGCGGTGAACGTGCTGGATCAGATAAGTGTTGCTGCGGGCGGCGAAAAGCTGGACGGAAAGAGAGGACTTGAACTGTTCAGGCTTGCCTGCGAAGATGCGGACATGGGCAGGATACCGCCCGTAAGCGATGGAGTGATAATAGGAGCTGCGGACAGGATACGGGTGGCGGATGTCAGCAGAGTGTACATAATAGGGGCCAATGAAGGAGTGTTTCCGGCGTCGGCGTCTCCGGCGGGAATACTTACGGACAGGGACAGGGAAAAAATGAAGGAGCAGGGACTCGCGCTCGGAGGCGACGCGGCCTATTGGGGAACGGAGGAAATGTTCATAGCCTACAAGGCCTTTTCGGCCGCCTCCGATTCTATTACGGTAACGTACAGAAGAACGTCACCGGGAGGTGAGGCGCTTCGCCCGTCCACACTGGTGCTGATGCTGAAGAGACTTTTCCCGTCGTTAGAGGAAACGGATATGGAGGACGTGTCGCCCTTTGTTCTGGCATGCTGCGAAGACGCCGCCCTTTCGGTGGCCGCTTCACGCTGGAACGACGCCGACCCGAGGACGGAAAAGCTTAAGGACTGCCTGAGATCGATCCCGGAATGCAGCGAGCGTATGGAAGCCATGGGCTCGGGAAAGACATCGGCAGACGCGAAGATAGAGAGTGAAGAAACCGCAAGAGCACTGTTCGGTAAGGATATGTGCATGTCAGCTTCAAAGCTTGAATCATACCATAACTGCCGGTACGGATTTTTCATGAAATACGGGCTTTTGCTCAAACCGAGGAGAAGGCTGCGCCTCAGGGCGGACAGCGCCGGGACATTTGTTCATTATGTTCTTGAGCACGGATTGAGGGAGCTTTCGGGACCGGAATGTCCGACGGATAAAAGGGTAGAGGAGTGCGTGGACAGGCTAGGGGCGGAATACTGCGACAGGGTGCTCAGCGGCAGCGTAAAAAGCGCCGGGTTCATGTATCTCATCGGAAGGCTGAAAAAACTTGCGGCGGCCGCACTGAAAAACATATGTGAGGAAATGGCGCAGTCACTTTTCAAGCCCGACGCATTCGAACTCACGCTGGCCTACGGAGGAGATATCCCGCCGTACGAAATAAGCTGTAAAGACGGGAAAGTCAGCATAATAGGCAAGGTGGACAGGGTCGACACAATGGGAGCCGGCGTAGGCTTTATCCGGGTTATAGATTATAAAACCGGGGACAAAGTGTTCAGTTTGAACGATGTTCTGTACGGACTGAATATGCAGATGCTCATATATATGTTCGCAATACGGAGCAACGACGGAAAATACGGGAAGCTGCAGCCGGGAGGAGTGCTCTACTACCCGGTTTCCTATGACGTGCACGCCGTATCGGCCGGGTACGACCTGAAAAAGGCCGAAAAGGACGAGGTCAAGCAGATGCGCATGAACGGACTTCTGCTTGATGATATGGATTGTCTTAAGGGCATGGAAGAAGGGCTGAACAGCAGGTACATACCCGTGACACTGGACAAGGACGGCGAAATAAAGGGAGAATCCGTGGCCACGCGGGAACAGTTCGAGGCAATATCTGAATACATAGATATTCTGCTCAGAGATATGCACGATGAGCTTTCGCACGGGAACATAGCTGCTGTGCCCGTAAAAGGCGAGGGGACCGACGCTTGCAAATTCTGCGATTACTACCGCATGTGCAGCAGGGACCGGTTTTCGGCGCCGGAAAGAACGAAGACACCGAGGAAGAACAGAGAAGCCATGGAAGAGATGGAAAGGCTCATAGAAGAGAGGGCCTCACGGAGGGATGAATAATGCCTCAATGGACACCTGACCAGAAAGCGGCCATAGAAGCCGACGGCGGCACGCTCCTTGTTACCGCTGCCGCGGGATCCGGGAAGACCTCAGTGCTCACTCAGCGCATCCTGCGCCTTATAACGGAGAAGGGTATCGACATAGACAGGCTTCTTGTGGTCACGTTTACGCGCGCGGCGGCAGGGGAAATGCGCGAGCGGATAGCCGCGGGGATAGCCGAAAAACTCGCGGAAAACCCTACGGACCGGAACCTTATCCGCCAGCAGATGCTTATCGGACGTGCGAACATTTCAACAGTGCACGGGTTTTGCACGTCGTTTGTAAGGGAGAATTTCCGCGCGGCCGATGTGGACTGCGATTTCAGGATAATGGACGAGGGAGAGTACGGGCTTCTTAAAGCGGAGGTCCTTGACGGGATTATTGAAAGCATGTACGCCCTGAGGGAAGACGGCTTCATTCAGCTCGCGGATATTTTATCCGGAAACCGGAGCGACGCACCGCTCAGAGAGTGCGTGCAGAAGCTTTACGAGTTCCTGTCCTCAAACGACGACGGAGAGCGGTGGCTCGACGTTATGGAAAAAAGATATTACGATCCGGATTGCGTAAATTTCTGGGGAGAGCTTGCAAAACAGGCGGCCCTTGAGGATATGCGAAAATGCATTGCACTGGTATCCTGCGCGGCCAAAAGGGCGGAGGAAGATTCCTCGCTGAACGACGCTTATTCCGCGGCCCTTGCGGACGACCTGAGACAGTATGAGGAAATTGCGGATGCTCTGGAAAGAGGCGGTATCGAGCCGGCAGCAAAAAAGTCCGCCGCATTTTCGAAAACAAGGTTTAAAAACGCTCCGAAATCCGCAGACGAGTTTTTGAAGAAACGGGTCAAGGACCTCAGAGAAAAAGCGTTCGCCGTAAAGCAAAAGCTTGACGGCAGCCTTTTCTGTTACACTCACGAGCGCATCGCGGAAGATACCGAAGCCGTGAGGCCCGCAGTGAAAGCTCTCGTGCTTATTTTAAGGACATTCAGAGACGAGCTTACAAAGGCCAAAAGGAGCGCAAACGTCCTTTCTTTTGACGATCTTGAACAGATAACCATATCTCTGCTGACGGAAAGAGACCAGTCGGGAGCAAGGGTAAAGACGCCGCTTGCAGAGGAAATGTCCGGAAGGTTCGACGCAATATTGGTGGACGAATATCAGGACACCAATCCGGCCCAGGCGTTTATATTCCAGGCGCTGTCCCGGGAAGGGGAAAACCTGTTCATGGTGGGCGATATCAAACAGTCCATATATGCGTTCCGCAATGCCTCCGCCGAGATTTTTGCGGATAAAAAGGACGCATACCCGGAGTACGACGCAGGAGCGCCCAAGTTCCCCGCGAGAATATCGCTGTCAGCCAACTTCAGAAGCAGAGAGGGCATAACCGATTTTATCAACCACATTTTTGAACTGATATGCACCAAAGAAATGGGAGGCACGGAATACGATTCCGGCGAACGTCTTTATCCCGCAGGCAGCTTTCCGGAGGACGGGCGTACGTCCGCCGAGACGGAGCTGTACTTCCTTGAATCGGCGGACACGGAAAAGGCGGACGAGGCTGGATTCATCCTCAGGAGAATAAAAGCATTGATGGAGGAGAATATACGCGTGCCTTCCGGCAGCGGGAAGACCCGTCCGTTGTCCTTCGGGGATATAGCGGTGATAAGCAGGAGCGGAAAAGAATTATTTTCCCGGCTCAAAAAAGTCCTCTGTGAGGCAAATATACCGGTATGCGGTTCGGAGGAAAACTCATTTTTCGACATATATGAAGTGAACGTCGCCGTTTCTGTGCTTAGGGTGGTGGATAACCCGTATCAGGACATACCGCTGGCATGCGTGATGACAAGCCCGCTTTTTTCATTTACATATGATGAACTTGCCGTAATACGGTCCGAAAACAGAGGATTGGCACTGTATCCGGCGGTGAAAGAATTTGCGCGGAGCCGCTCTGACGGGAAAGCCACGAAGTTTCTGAGAACCGTGGAGGAACTGCGCAGAGAGGCGTCAAGCTGTCCGTGCGACGTGTTCATCCTCAAGGCATATGCGCGTCTTTCTCTTCCTGCGCTTTTGTGCGCGGGAAGGGGCCCGTGGGCCAAAGCCAATCTGGACAGATTTGTAGACTGCGCTGCTGCGTTTGCCGCGTCGGGTAACAGGAGCGTTGCGGCGTTTCTGAGGTATCTCGACAGACTTGATGAAAACCGCTGCACCGTAAAGAGCGCGTCCGCAGATGCCGGAAACGGCGTAAAAATGCTGACGATACACGGCTCAAAGGGACTTGAATTTCCGGTAGTAATAGTTGCCGGTATAAGTAAGTTTAACACCAGCGACAGCAGAAGCAGGTATCTTGTCCATTCGAAGCTCGGGTTCGGCGGAAGCATAAAACGCGGTACGGCGGCATACTCAACGGTACAGAAAGACATCATAAGCCGCCGCATACTTGCCGAACAGAGATCCGAGGAAGTGCGTATGCTTTATGTGGCGCTCACCCGGGCCGCACAGAAGCTGATAGTGTGCTCGTCGGTCAGAGGAATCTGGAAAAAGGCGGCTGAATGGTCCGATGTTGTCAAAGACGGGCGGCTGCTGCGTATCGGGCTGGAGGGCGCCGGCTCTTTCAATGACTGGCTGATTCCTGCTGCGTGCATATATCCGTGCGGAGCGGCGCTGCTGTCCGGTCGCGTCAACGGAAGCGTGTGGGGCGAAAAGGACCGCATATTTATTGCCGCGTCCGACACACCGGAGAATATGCCGTTCCCGCTGCCGGCAGCTTCCCGAGGCGGCAAGCCGGAAAGTGCGCCGGAAGAAGTGCAGGATGCCGGCGCGGAAACCAACGAGGGATTTGATATGGGAATACTCAGATGGAAATACCCGTATGAGAGCGGGCTGAAAATCCCTACAAAAGTGTCGGCGACAGGAGTATCTCACGGCGATACGGTCAAAAGCGCATATTCCATCAAACCGGCGTTCGCGGAAAAACGCATAAAGCTCAGCGGTGCCGCGGCGGGGACGGCGATGCATAAATTCATGAAGTATCTGGAGTTTAATTCGGAGAAATCTCCGGTACAGCAGCTGGAAGAAATGCGCCGCAGCGGCAGGCTCACGGACGAGGAGGCGGAGGCGGTGAATATAACCGCGTGCGAAAAACTGCTTGCGGGCAGGCTCGGCGGGAGAATAGCCGATTGCGACGCAAGGGGCGAACTGCTTCGCGAGTATCCGTTCAGCTTTAGAATTCCGGCAGCCGCGTTCACGGGGATGAAAGACAGCGAGGGCAGTATA
Organism: uncultured Eubacteriales bacterium; assembly: GCA_949284545.1. GTDB lineage: Bacteria > Bacillota > Clostridia > Oscillospirales > CAJFTT01 > CASDVX01. The sequence goes on along the minus strand of CASDVX010000146.1, from coordinate 10,619 downwards.
CTGGTGAGCGGGACGGCCGATATGGTGCTTTTTGAAAACGGGATACCGGTTGTGGTAGATTTTAAAACCGACAAAACAGAGGATGTACGTACTCTTGCGGAGAGGTACGGAAATCAGCTGAGACTGTACATGTTTGCGGCGTCCGAGCTCTGGGAAACAGGGAAAGCTGAAGGTCTGATATGGTCATTTTACACGGGAGAGGCCATTCCTGTCGAACAAGGGGATGCTGTGCTTTTGTGAACACGAAATTAATTCCCCTGCACATGGCTGTAAATCCGATTGAAATAACCTGTGCGGGTGGTATATAATCTAAGTTGAGATTTTTCTCGGCCGTGAGAGTGAGGGAACGAATGTGGACTATGTAGAGCTTGACGAGGTATGTAAATATTACCATATGGGTGAAAATACCGTAGCTGCGGCGGACGGGGTCAGCTTCAGCCTGGAAAAGGGCAGCTTCGGAGTAATAATAGGGCCCAGCGGCGCCGGTAAAACCACAGTGCTGAACATCCTCGGCGGCATGGACGTGTGCGACGGGGGAAAGGTGATTCTCGACGGCCGGAACATAAGCGCGCTGACGCAGAAGGAGCTGACCGCATACCGCAGATACGATGTGGGCTTTGTATTTCAGTTTTACAACCTCATACAAAATTTGACTGCAAGGGAAAACGTCGATCTTGCAGGGGATATCTGCAATTCGCCGGCACCGGCTGCTGAGATGCTGCGGCTTGTGGGACTGGAGGAACGCATGAATAATTTCCCTTCGCAGCTTTCCGGGGGCGAGATGCAGCGTGTAGCAATAGCCAGAGCAATGGTGAAGAGACCTAAAATCCTTTTGTGCGACGAACCCACCGGTGCGCTGGACTACAGCACAGGCAAGGCTGTGCTTAAGCTTTTGCGGGATACCGGAAGGGAAACGGGGACCACGGTAATAGTCGTCACGCATAATCAGGCTATAGCTCCCATGGCCGATCAGGTGATACGCATGAACAGCGGGAAAGTAGTTTCGTCTGAAAGAAACCGTGATCCGGTTCCTGTAGAAAGCATAGAATGGTAAGCTGTGCCGAACGGTACGTACGGCACGGGGTGAAGGCGTGATGAAATGCGAGAAAAAAATTACCGCAAACACATAATCAGGTCCGTGAAAGGCAGCATTGGGAGGTTTCTTGCCATATTCGGCATAGTTCTGCTGGGCGTGGGTTTCATGTCCGGTATGCTTTCGGCCGCTCCCGATATGAGGCTTTCCACGGATATAGCGCTTGACGACGCGAATTTTTACGACATAAGAGTGATAGGCACTCTGGGGATAACCGAGGAAGATGTGGCGGCCATGCGCAAAACCGAGGATGTGTTGGGGGTCATGCCGTGTTATACTTCCGATGCTATAATAGCCGGAGATTCGGGGCTCACCAAAGTGGCGAGGATAAGCACGCTTCCGTTTTCACTTCTTCTCGAGGATAACGAGAGCTACATAAATCAGCTGAAACTCGTGTCCGGACGCATGCCGGAAGCGGTGGGCGAGGCGGTTCTGGTGAAAAGGCCGATGGAGCTGGCGGCGTACAAGGTGGGCGACAAAGTGCGCTTTACCGAGGATAACGACGACCTGAGCGAAACATTTTCCGTGGACGGGTTCACGGTGGTGGGGATAGTCGAAAGCCCGTGCTATTTTTCCATAGATAAAGAGAGCAGCGAAGCAGGAGCGGGTACCGTAGAGGCAAATTTATTCGTCGGAGAAGAAAATTTTTGCCTGACTTCCTATACCGACGCATACATAACGGTTACCGGAGCAAAGAGCCTTAACGCGTTTGAGGACGAATACGAAGAGCTTGTTTCGAGGGTAGCTCAATCGATTGAGTCCATATCCCAAAACAGGTGTGAGATACGCAAGGCTGAGGCGGAGGATGAATTGAAGGACGCCCGGCGTGAGCTCACCCAACGCAAAAAAGAGCTGTATGAGGCCGAAGGCCAGCTGACAATGGCAAAAAACCAGATAACCATGATGGAAAGCGCCATCCCTCCGCTGGAAGAAATGCTTGACGAGGGGAAAGCGCAGTATGAGGCAGGTCTTGCGCTTTATGAGGAGGAAATAGGCAAGGCGCAAAGCCAGCTTGAGACGGCGGAATCCGCGGTCAATGCGGCTACACTTATGATCGAGCTGGCAAACGGCGCGATAGAGGATGCAGAAGCCGAGATAGAAAGAGTGCTTGCGGAAGGCGACGAGCTCAGGGCACAACAGCTGCAGAACGCGTTGGATAACCTGCTTGTATACTACGACGGCCTCCTTGAGGAATATGACGGACTTGTGGCGGAATACGAGGCGGGGCTGAAACTGTACAACGAAACAAAAGCAGAGGCGGACAGACAGCTTGCCGAAGCCGAGGAAATGATATCGTCATACGAAACCCAGCTCAGCGACGCGAAGGCACAGCTTGCGGCAGCGAAAACGGAGTATGAAGCGGGGAAGGCGGAGCTTGAGGAACAGAAAGCCGCGGCGGACCCCGAGCTTGAAGCGGCGGAAGCGGACATAGCGAAGGCACAGGAGCTGCTTGACTCCGTAGGCGTTCCCGAGTGGTACGTGACCACCAGAGAAGACGACGCGGCTTTTTCGGGGTTTGCCGACAACGCGGACCGTATCGCCGCAATAGCCATGGTGTTCCCTGTATTCTTCTTTTTGGTGGCTGCGCTTGTCGCCCTGACAACAATGACAAGGATGATAGAAGAGGAGCGGACTCAGATAGGCACCCTTAAGGCCATCGGGTACAGCAAAACGGCGATAGCCATGAAGTATCTGCTGTATTCCGAGACCGCGACGCTTGCAGGCTGTGCTGCAGGTATAGCCATAGGTATAAACCTTCTGCCGCGGGTAATATGGAACACTTACGGTATGATGTATACGCTTCATGAGGTTTATACGCCGTTCTATCCTCTTTACTGCATATCTGCGGTTGCGGCGGCGCTTTTGTGCACGATGATCGCCACGGTATCAGCGTGCGGTTCCGCTCTGAAGGAAGTGCCGTCGAAGCTCATGCTCCCCAAGGCCCCGAAGGCCGGAAAAAAGGTATTCCTTGAGCGCATAAAGTTCTTGTGGAAGCACATGACGTTTACTCAAAAAGTCACTGCCAGGAATATACTCAGGTATAAAAAGCGGTTTTTCATGACCCTGTTCGGAATAGCCGGTTGCACGGCGCTTTTGCTCACAGGATTCGGGCTCAGAGATTCCATAACCGACATAATTGAAAAGCAGTTTACCGAAATACACTGCTACGATGCAATGGCGGCACTTAAAAACGGTGACGGTGACGCTCAGCTGAGGGAATATCTTGACGAGACTGCCGAGGATTACATGTTCAATTATCAGGTGACCGCCTCCGTAAAGACAGACGCGGGAAGCCGTGACGATTATGTTTTCGTCACGGAGAGCCGCGAAAAATTCCCGGAATTTATCACCCTGCGGAACAGGAGTACCAGGGAAAGCATTCCGCTGGATGATGAAGGCGTGGTAGTTACCGAGAAAATGGCCAAAGAGCTGGGAGTATCAAAGGGAGATTCCGTTACCGTGGAAGTCAACGGCGTATCTGCGGAACTTTCCGTAACCGGAGTGGCTGAAAACTACGTGTACGGATATGTTTACATGACAGAAACTCTGTATGGCGAAAAGTTCGGTGAGCTTGAAAACTATAATATGATAACCATAAAGGTGGCTGACGGTGCCGATGAGAAAAGCATGTTTACCGAGCTTCTTCAGAACGACAGCATAGCTCAGGTCACGTCCGTGTCCAATGTAAGGGAGACCTTTGCGAACATGCTCGACAAGGTGAACGTGGTGGTCTGGGTGCTTATAGTGGCGGCGGCAATGCTTGCATTCGTGGTTTTGTATAACCTCACTAACATTAATATAAACGAGAGACGGCATGAGATAGCCACGTTAAAAGTGCTGGGTTTCAGACAAAGAGAGACATCAGAATATATTTTCAGGGAAATGGTGATTATAACGCTTATAGGTACCGTCGTGGGATTGGCGTTCGGTATATTGCTGTGGTCGTTTGTGGTTAAAACGGCGGAAGTGAGCATGGTAATGTTCGGGAGAGAAATATCGGCTCTGAGCTTCATAATATCCGCCGTGATGACGGTGGCATTTTCGGCGGCGGTATTTCTTGCAATGACTCCCAAACTCAAGAACATAGACATGGTGGAATCCCTGAAGTCGGGAGAATGACGTGAGCGGAGCGCACGGGAGGGCGGAAAGCTTGAAAACAATATGGAGCGGTTTACCCGCGCACATGAAGGTACAGGCGGCGCTCCTGCTGCTTCTGCCCGTAAATCTTCTGCTGACAGCTGCTGCGGCGGCGAATCCCGACGCCGTGGAAGCGTTTTACAGCCGCGGCCTTTTTCCGGCGATGATGCAGTTTGTCAGCAGAATAAGCGGATTTTTCCCGTTTTCGCTTGCGGAAGTGCTTGTGATTACCGCAGCCGGAAGTGCCATTATTTTTGCGGTGGCCGCGGCCGTTCAGACTGTAAGGAAAGTAAGGCAGGGGGAAAGGTTGCTGAAGATTGCAGCCGATTACATAACGCGCGCGGCTGCAGTGGTTCTCTGCGGGATATTTTTATTTAACGTCATGTACGGTTTTTCATATTACCGCCGAAACGTGACGGAAAATGTGTATGATCACTATATGGCGTATACCGCCGAAGACATGGCGTGGGTTGCTTCGTACGTGCTTGACGATCTCAACCAGACCCGCGCCGCGCTGGGGATTGGGGATGGTGACGCGTTCGTGCTCACACTGTCGAGGTCACAGCTTGACGACGCCGTGATCAGCGCTTACGAAAACCTGTCGCGGGACTATCCTGAATTCGGCGGGGATTACAGCGCTCCTAAGCCGGTCGCCCTGTCAAAACCGTGGACGTATACATTTGTAATGGGGATGTATTTTCCGTTCACCGGAGAAGCGAATTACAACACAAACATACCAGGGGTCGAGCTCCCTCACACCATACTTCATGAGATGGCCCATCAGCGCGGAGTGGCGGCGGAGGACGAGGCCAATTTTCTTGCTTTTCTCGCGTCGGTATACAGCGACGACCTTCAGGTAAGATACAGCGGACTTTTCGAATCCTTCACATTTATAGCGGCTGCCGTGCGCAGTGCCGACCCCGAATTGTACGAATTGCTGATGGAGAGAGCGTCGCCGGGCGTGATAGCGGATATGAAGGCGGTGGACGAGTTCTGGGCAGGTTACAGCACGCCGCTGGCGGAAGTATCGAACGACATAAACAACGCCTATCTTGAATCCAACGGGCAGACCATGGGCACGGCGTCGTACAGCCTGTCGGTGCAGTACATATTGGACTATTACGTTAACACGGAGCTGTCGCAGTTTATAATAGGCGGAGAATGAGCCGGAGACGGACAATAAGATGAAAACGGCGCAAAAAAGACTTTTCTTTTTTGCGTCGTTCTGCTATAATACCAGAATGATACATTACCGAAAGGTTGCTGAAGCAGTATATGGCAGAGAATAAAAAGATGGTGGAAGCCATAACGTCAATGGAGGAAGATTTCACCAAATGGTACACCGACGTGGTGATAAAAGCGGAGCTGGTGGATTATTCCGGCGTCCGGGGCTGCACTATCATGCGCCCGTACGGCTGCGCCCTGTGGGAAAACATACGGGACGAGCTGGATAAAAAGTTTAAGGAGACCGGGCACGAAAACGTCATGATGCCAATGTTCATACCGGAAAGTCTGCTGCAAAAGGAAAAGGATCACGTTGAAGGGTTCGCGCCGGAGGTGGCGTGGGTCACGCACGGCGGAAGCGAGCCGCTTCAGGAGCGGCTTTGCGTGCGTCCCACATCCGAGACGCTTTTCTGCGACCATTTTGCCCATATAGTCCACTCCTACAGAGACCTTCCCAAACTGTACAACCAATGGTGTTCTGTAGTCAGATGGGAAAAGACGACCCGTCCGTTTCTCAGAACGAGGGAGTTTTGGTGGCAGGAGGGGCACACGATACACGAGACCGAGCAGGAGGCCAGGGAAGAAACCGAGCGTATGCTCAATATCTACGCCGATTTTTGTGAGAGGGAGCTTGCCATTCCCGTCATACGCGGAAGAAAAACGGACAAGGAAAAGTTTGCCGGTGCCGAGGCTACATACACGGTGGAAGCCATGATGCACGACGGCAAGGCGCTCCAGAGCGGCACGAGCCACTATTTCGGAGACGGGTTTGCCAGGGCTTTCAACATCCAGTTTACCGGGAGAGACAACAAGCCCGCATATCCGTTCGAGACCTCATGGGGAATGTCCACCCGTATAATAGGCGCGATAATAATGTGCCACGGAGACAACAACGGGCTGGTGCTTCCGCCTGCCGTAGCGCCCGTACAGGTGGTCATAGTGCCCATAGCCATGCACAAAGAAGGAGTGCTTGAAAGCGCAGAGGCTCTGAGAGAACGTCTCTCACGGGTGTGCAGAGTGAAAATGGATTGCAGTGAGCAGTCGCCGGGATGGAAGTTTGCGGAGTACGAGATGAAGGGTGTTCCTCTCCGTATTGAAATGGGCCCCAGAGACATAGAAAAGGGACAGTGCGTCGCCGTGAGAAGAGATACCGGAGACAAGACGGAAATACCGCTGGACGACGTGGAGGCCTCCGTAAGCCGGCTCCTTGAGGCGGTAAGGGACGGGCTTTACAAAAATGCTCTTGCCCGCCGCGAGAAAATGACCTACACTGCGGCCAACGGCGATGAATTCAGACGGCTTGCGGCAGACAGGACAGGCTTCATAAAATCCATGTGGTGCGGGAGCGAGGAATGTGAGGCAAGGGTAAAGGAGGAGTTCGGACTGACCTCCAGATGCATGCCTTTCGGGGAGGCAGCCGTAGGCGATACATGCCCGATATGTGGGAAAAAAGCCGACAAGGTCATAATCTGGGGCAACGCATATTGATAAAACTGCTTTACGGGAAGGTGTAGTGGAATGATAGTTACCATCGGAAGCGACGAGCTTACGGTAAAGGTTAATTCGGTTGGAGCGGAGCTTTGGGAGATAACCGAAAAGGATGGGACCCAGCGCCTGTGGAACGGGGATCCGTCGGTATGGGCAAAGCGTTCCCCCACTCTGTTCCCGGTAATAGGGATGACAAAAAACGGCAGAGCGCAGTTTAACGGAAAAACATATCCCATGGGAAAACACGGCTTTGTCCGGTCGGCGGAGTTCAGGAGGGCGAGTCGGACGGAAGGCTCTGTGGAGATGCTTTTTTCCGCGAACGAAGAGACGAAAAAGGCTTTCCCGTTTGATTTTGAGCTGAGGATAACGTACACGGTTTCCGGCAAAAAGGTGTCGGTAAGGTGGGACGTGAAAAATCTGAGCAGTACGGATATGCCGTTTCAGATAGGCGGTCACCCTGCGTTCAGGATACCGGTTTGTGCCGGCGAAGGTTTTGAAGATTACTCGTTGATATTTGACAGGGAAGAGGACCTGGTTTCCCTGAGGATAGACGGGCATGGGGAGGTAAGAGAGGACGTCACCGATTTCGGCAGACGCAGAGAGCTTCCCCTGAAATACGGATATTTTGACGACGACGCCCTTATATTCAAAGGGCTCAGGTCAAACAGCGTAACCCTTGTGTCGGGCGTATCGTCCAAAGGGGTAAAGATGGACATATCCGGGATCCCCTATTTGGGTATATGGACAATGGCCGGAGCAAACGCGCCGTACGTGTGCATCGAACCGTGGTACGGGGTCAACAGCAGAATTTCCGACGGCGAATTGTTTCTTGCAAAGGAAGGGCTGCGCTTTGCGGCTCCCGGAGAGACATGGACCGGCGGGTATTCGTTCCTGATACTGTAAAATAAAAATACGCCCGCCGGCAGAGGCGGAAAAACCGAAAGGAAGTTGTTTTTTATGAAAGCAAGATTGCCTCAGGGATACGGCTCACAGGGGAGCCAGCAGCAGATGATGAAAAGGGTTCAGCAGATGCAGCAGGATATGTCCGCGCTGCAGCAGGAACTTGCACAGCGTGAGTTTTCCGCCGCTTCGGGCGGAGGAATGGTCACAGCTACCGTGACGGGAGAGAAAAAAATAGTTTCACTCAAGATTGACCCGCAGGTGGTGGACGCGGACGACGTGGAGATGCTGCAGGACCTTATAATAGCGGCGATAAATGAGGCGTCCGCCACGGCTGATAAAGTGTCCGAGGAAGAAATGGCCAAAATAACCGGCGGAATGAATCTGCCCGGGTTGTTTTGACGCACCGGCTGAAAGGAAACGTTTGGAATGGATTATTTTGCCCCTGCTCTTGCAAAGCTTATAGAACAGTTTGAAGGGCTTCCGGGTATAGGGAGGAAAACCGCCCAGAGGCTGGCGTTTTATATGCTGTCCCAGCCGGAGGAACGGTCCAGCGCTTTCGCAGAAGCACTTATCGATGCGAAACGTTCCATACACTACTGCTGCGAGTGCCAGAACCTCACGGGAGAAGAACGGTGCGCCATATGTTCGTCGCTTAACCGCGATAAAACGGTCATATGCGTTGTGGAAGACCCGCGCGACCTGGTGGCTCTGGAACGCACAGGAGAGTATAACGGCGTGTATCATGTTCTCCACGGGGCTATATCTCCAATGGACGGGATAGGCCCCGACGATATCCGCATAAAAGAACTGCTTCGCAGACTTAACGGAGGGGAAGTCAAAGAGGTCATCATGGCAACTAATCCCAACGTTGAGGGGGAGGCTACGGCTATGTATATCTCACGGCTGATAAAGCCTATGGGTATAAAGGTCACGAGGCTTGCTTACGGCATACCCGTGGGGGCGGAGCTTGAGTATGCGGACGAAAACACGCTGACCAGAGCCATGGAGGGCAGACGCGAAATATGATGCCGGCATCATCCGGCGGCAAATTTACGAGAGGAGCGTTAAAACATGAGCGATAACGCAAAATTTTCATTTCAAAATCACGCAAGGTACATGGGAAGGATAAATTTTGACGAACCCGACGCGCCGGAAATGTCCTGGTCCAATTCGGCGATATTTCTTACCGTAAACGCACCGGAACTTGTGATGCACACGAAACCGGGCTCGAACAACGGCAATACCTGCCTTGAGATCGTGCTTGACGGTGCGCCGGTGAATTACATACTTCTGGAGCCGGATAAAGACGATTACACGGTGTTTTCGGGCCTTACCGGCACTCATACCGTGGAGCTTCACAAGAGAACAGAGAGGCTCACAGGCGGCATACGCATATGCGGCTTCACGCTTCCTCAGGGCGGGGAATTCCTGGCGCCCCCGCCGGCAAACAAACTCAGGCTCGAGTATTTCGGAGATTCCATAACCTGTGGCGCAGGCGCGGCGAGGGAGCATCTCGCCCCGAATAATCCGCTGGACACCGACGCTTTCAGGTCATACGTGGGTATAAGTGCAAGAATGCTCATGGCGGATTATCACACTATCTCCATATCGGGCTGCGGAATGATACAGGACTGCATGGGCGGCGGCGGAGTGGTCCCGCCGAATTTCACGGGCGGCTGCGGGAAAGACCCGTGGGATTTTTCAAAATTCATGGCCGACGGAGTGATCATAAATCTCGGACAGAATGATTTTTCCGCCCCGATAGATACGGAAAAGTACGAAAAGCGTTACTCGGAATTTATAGATGAGATCAGAGCCGCATACAAAGACCCTTATATTTTTTGCTGCGTGGGCACGATGAACGACAACTACCTTCCTCATGTGAAAAACGTTGTGGAAAAGGCTAACGCTGAGGGAAAAAACAAGGTTCACCTCGTAGACCTCGGCGTTATTATCCCGGAGGTAGAGGGCTGGGGAGGTATGTTCCATCCGGGCCTTCAGGCGCATTACAGAATGGGCATCGACCTTGCGAACCGCATTTCCGAAATAACGGGCTGGCCGCTGAGAAAGCGCCCGACAGGTTCAACCATACGCTGAGCGGAACATCGGCAAAACCGCTTGCATATATGATCGTCTTCCGGTATTTTGCACCGGAAGACGATTTTTATAAAAAACTTCCGCACAGGAAAGGCAGGGAAAACAGCCGGAATTTTCAAAGGGAAGGCACGGAAACTAGTATCAAAACGGGCCGCGCGTGACGGCTGCCGCAGTTAATAAACAATTTACCGTTTCTATCAAAATCATTTTATTAAGGCGGCGCGTTATCCCTTGATTATTTTTTGCAGGGGTGATATAATTCACTTGCAATATCGTATTGCTTGCTTTCTGGAAACGCGCCGGAGCCGGCGGCTTTTGCGCGCATTACAGCATGAAGACAGGAGGAGCGAAAGTAATGGGAAATGAGAGGGTAGAAAGCGTAGAGGGGCTGGAGAAGCGGCTTAAAGAGGTGCGAGAAGCGCAGGAGAAGTACAGCAGATACAGCCAGGAAGAGGTAGACCGGATATTTTTAGCGGCGGCGAGCGCTGCGAATAAAGCGAGGATACCGCTTGCTAAGATGGCGGTGGAAGAGACAGGGATGGGCGTAGTAGAAGACAAGGTGATCAAGAACAACTACGCAAGCGAGTATATATATAACGCATACAAGGACACGAAGACGTGCGGGGTAATAGAGGAGAACGCAGCATACGGGATAAAGAAGATAGCGGAGCCGGTA
>CASDVX010000145.1 GCA_949284545.1 uncultured Eubacteriales bacterium | reverse complement strand
ACAGGCAAGGGCCTGGTGCCAGACGCGCACCGGGCTCTTTTCTTATTTATGCAGAAGGTCCCCGCGACAAAGTTGCCATCTTTTTTAGTCCCTCTTTACAGGTACGGTCAGGAGACAATCGGCGTTCGGGCCCCGCCTTTTCCATGGGACACACTGCTTTGGCGGCAGTGTATTCGAGAGTTCGGGGAGGATTTGCCGGAACCCGCCGGGTACGCATGAGAACCCGTTATAGCGCCGGGATTGCACAATTGCGCCGTTGACCTTGAAGGTGAGTCTCGTTATAATAGGTTTATCATAAAAATGCGGGGGCGGGGCTGTAGATACGAAAAACGACAAATCCAAAAAGCAGGTGGCTTTCAATACGCATTTGCTTTTCTACCTCTTTTTTCTGGCTGTATTGCTGCTGCTTGCCGCCGTTGCCGGCGAGGACGAACCGCTGTTTTGCGTTTTCTTTGCGCTGCTTGCGGCCATGCAGGTATTTGCCCTTTTGATATCTCCTCTGTATTTTGTCTTCAGCCGGGACGAAGTCCGAATCATGTGCTTTTTCGGTATTAAGGAGGTCATCCCGTGGGACTCCGTCAGAAGCATTTCGCTGACGGGGGCGTGGATAGATCGCGTGGATGGATTCCCTCGGTATTCATTCTCGTACCCCGTGTATTGTAAGCAACCTTTCTTTGTGCTGGGTGAGATTCCGAAAACGATTAGGACAAAAAGCTCATTAAAAGGTATTACAAGCACTATTACCGGGATATCCCGTGAGCGGGCGGCCCGGGACGTCTCCCGTCTACCGACGTTTCATATGGCTTTGCCTTTTCTGCGTATCCCTCATTTGCATAAAACCCATGGTAACGCGCAAGGACACGCCGCCGCCCCTCGGGGCAGCGACGTGTCCTCTATATTTTTTCGTTTTTGCATCAGCCGGCCGGTGAAACCTCACTCCGAACACTGTCCGTAAACACCGGCTCCGGATTCAGCTCACCTTGACGTTTACCTCGTAAGTACCGACTACCCAAAATCCGTCAAGAGTCGGCGACGAAAGTTCCACGGTCATGGTGTACCTCCCCTTCTGAGGCGTATCCGACATATCGTACATCACGGTGGCCACTATGTCTTCGGACGTGATGGCGTCTACCACCTCAGCTTTGCCGACCACCTCTACGTTGCGCAGCCTCACCGTCTCCACCGTGACGTTGAAGCCCTGCAGATACGGACTCAGCTCAAAATTCGTAACGTCCACGTACGTGACTATCATGTCCTCCGCCACGGTTATCTCTACCAGCACCGATGACGTTCCGTCCACCGTCTGCACTCCGCCCGGAAGCGTAAGTTCCGTTTCCCTGACTTCGCTTTCGGAAACAGTGTTTATATTTATGCTTGCCACGGTGAACACATCATCCATGGTGTTTATGACATCCTCCGGTCCGGCCACTGTTATCGTAGACGGAGCGACTGACAACGTCACAGCGTTGTTGGGTATACCTCCCGGAAGCCCGACAAGCTGGGCCACGAGGGTAAGGACCTTGGTCTTCAGCACACGTACGGAGACTTCGGTGCGTGAAACGCTCAGCTCCAGGTTTTCATCGGTGATCTCATTCCCCTGAGCGTCAAACAGCCTCACGGGCAGGACCGCGCTCCCGTTAACCGCTTCTTCAATTATCACCGCTGCGCTGGATATCCCGGATATCACGTCGGCAGGTCCGCTTATCCTTACATACTCGTCCGCAAGTGTGACTCCTTCCAAAAAGTAACCGTCCGGCACGTCTCCCGTAACCTTGTAGGTCAGCGGCAGCGTAACCACGTCTATTCTCGCCACAGTTATACTCACCGTGCGCGGCGATACCGACACCACTTCAATGTTCCCGTCGCCCGAGTTCACCACAACGCTCAGATCCAAGGTGTATATGCCGGCTTTGTCTACTCCGCTGAACCTTGGCGTGACCGTAAAATCATCCGCCGTGAGACTGCTCAGGTCCAGGCGGTTGCCGCTCACCTCTACCTTGACTGTCTCCGCTCCCGTTCCGACTACGCTCAATCCCATTGCGTCAAGCGTGGCCGAATACGAATCCACGTTTATCGGGATCCTGCTTATGGTACGCGTGCTTTCGGGGTTGAGAAATACGCTCACAATGAGCCAGAGCGCTACCGCAGAAACAAATGAAACGGCAAGAAGCAGCTTCCTGCCGGCAGGCTTTTTCTTCACCATTTTGTTCTACGCCCCTTTCAATGCTGCGACACGCCCGTATAAATCCTCAGTTCTTGCCGTTCTTTTTTCTGCTTAAAAGCGCCTTGATGTTCACGGGTTTCGCGTCGTCCTCGGCGGTGAGCAGATATTTTTCCAGTATGATAGACAAATCCTCTTCTCCCAGATCCCTTGTCATCTGCCCGTTGTGCATGACGGATATTATTCCCGTTTCCTCGCTTACCACCAGAGCCAGCGCGTCCGAGTTTTCCGATATGCCCAACGCTGCACGGTGCCTTGTTCCAAGATCGCGGCTTATGTCGTGGTTCTGCGACAAAGGCAGAAAACAGCCCGCCGCGTGCAGACGGAAATTGCGTATTATGACCGCTCCGTCATGCAAAGGGGCCTTGTTAAAAAAGATATTCTGTATAAGATCCTGCTTTATGTCGGCATTTATCACCGTGCCGGTGTTTATTATATCCCCCAGCATGGTCTGCATTTCAAAAACTATGAGCGCTCCCGTGCGGGTTCTGCTCATGTTCATCACTGCGCGTATAAGCTGCTTCAGCGCAGCTCTGTGTTCGCTTTCGGCTTCTTCCCCGCCTTCGCCGCGCATGAGCTTGCTGAAAATCTTGTTGCGGCCCACCTTCTCCAGCATGCTGCGAAGCTCCGGCTGGAATACTATTATAAGCGCTATGGCGCCGTAATTGACCACAATGCTGAGTACAAAGGACAGCGTATCCAGCTCTAAAAGCTTTGCAGCCACGTACATGGCCACAAATATCACTATTCCTTTGACAAGCTGCACCGCTCTGGTCTCCCTGAGAAGGTTGCCTGCCTTGTATATAAGGAAGCCGACTATGAGTATGTCAAGCAGGTCGCGTATCCCAAGCATGGAAACAAAGCCTATTACGGCGTTCCACACGTCGGAAAACCACTCCGCCACAGCGCACACCCCCGTCGATATGATATCACTTTTTATTGTAACATATTTGGTGCTTATTGCAATGGCTTTTTCCCATTTTTTAAGTGATTTTTTGCCGAAAAATATTTTCAGCCGTGCTTTGCCGCCGACACGGTTTCCACCGCATTGAGAAATCCGTCGATCTCCTGAAGTGTATTGTAAAATCCTATGCTTACGCGCGTCATCCCCCTGTCAAGGGTTCCGAAATATTCGTGTGCCAGAGGCGCGCAATGCAGTCCTCCGCGCGTTGCAAACCCCAGCCCTGCGAGAGCGTCCGAAACGTCAAGGCTCTTGATCCCGTCTATGTTGAAGCATACCGTGGGAACGTACTTGTCTATACGGTAATCCGTATAAAGTGTTACGCCGCGTATCTGTTCCAAGCCCGCATGAAGCCTCGCTGCAAGCTCTCTTTCCCTTTTCGCCGATCCGGGGCTCCTCCTGAGCACGTTTATCCCCGCGTTCAGCCCGAGTATCCCGGGTACATTCAGGGTGCCGCTTTCAAAACGTTCGGGCGGCAGTTCCGGCTGAACCGGCTGTGCCGAGTTGCTGCCCGTTCCCCCGAAAACAGTGGGCGCCGGCATTTTTTCCGGATCAAGAAGCATCAGCCCCGTGCCGGCGGGTGCCATCAATCCCTTGTGCGCCGCTGTACAGAGAATCCCTATATACGACTCCTTCATACTTATACGCTCATTGCCCGCGCTTTGGGACGCGTCAACTATAAAGGTTATATCGCTCCCGCTCAGAAATCTCCCAACTCGCGAAATGGGCAGTATTCTGCCGCATACGTTTGAGGCGTGGGTCATTATGACCGCCACCGTATCCTTCCTCAAGGCCGACGCAATGCCCGACACCGTGGCTTCGTCATCATAAAGGGACGGCTTCACCACAGTATATTCCATGCCGAAGCTGCGTTTAAGTTCCTCCGCCGGGCGGAGCACGGAGTTATGCTCAAATGCGGTGATAATCATGTGCCCTCTGTATCTTTTCTTTTTTGCTACGCCGAATATGGCGGCGTTCAGCGCCGATGTTGCGTTTGACGTGAATACGGTATACTCGGCCCCGTATCCTCCGAAAAAGCCGTCTGCGTTTTCCCTGCACTCGTACACCTTTTCCCCCGTCATCAGAGACGGAGGACACCCGCCCCTTCCGGGATTTCCGCCGTAAACGGTCACGGCTTCCGCAACGGCTCTCGCTACCGCCTCCGGTTTCGGGAAGGATGTGGCGGCATTGTCAAGATATATCATTTACTCCTCACTCCTTCTGCCCTTGATCGGTATGCCGGCCTTGTACAGGGCAGCATCAGCCGTCTCGGCGTACCGGTACGGCACGCTGATTTCATATGCGCAGCCGCCGCCGCCGCAGTCCGAACGCTTCATCCTCGTGGGGATGCCGTAGGTCCTCAGCAGCTTCATCGCCTTTGTGGCGTACGTGGATGCCTCAATGCAAAATGCTTCTGCTCCTTCCATCATTTTCACCCGTCCTTTCTTTTTTCCTGCTTGTACATTCTATGCCGCCGGCGGGACGTGGTTACAGTTTATTTTCATGCTGTATCTACGGTGCGGACACGTGACGGAAAGACGGCATCAGAGAGCGGAGCAAAGAGGGGAGGACCTTCGGTAATGGCAGAGCTTAAGAAGCATCCAGGAAAAGGCAAAGCGGGATATTACGCGTAACAAAAAGGCCCGCAAAAAAATATGTAAAAAGACTGCAAGTCAACGGTAGTGTGAAAAGGCGACGCGTACCGGGGTGCGCGAAAAAAATGACACGTAAAAGCTGTGAAAAACCCGGTGGGATAACCCGAACGGGAAGGAACCCGATGCAAGACGGCTGAAAACAGGCTCGTAAAATGCGCTGCGGGAAATGTGGTGCGGAAATGCAAAACAGCTGAGGGTATAATAAAAGTTTGCGACGGACAAAAGCCGGGGGCGTTACAAAAACGCGGGAAATGGAACCGGGCGGCAGTCCCCTGTTTAGGGTACCGCCGCCCGGTTCATAAAATATATTCACGGACTTTTTTGCACATATTTCCCGTCTTCAGTCTCCGCCGTCAGTTATCAGGCACACACAGTGCGCTGCTATCCCTTCCCCGGAACCGGAAAAGCCCAGTCCCTCCTCCGTGGTAGCCTTCACGTTCACCGCGCCGGTCGGTATACCGCAGGCGCCGGCTATGTTTTTCTCCATCAGCGGCTCGTATTCCGCAATCTTCGGCCGCTGGGCGATGACGGTCACGTCTATGTTGGACGCTCTCCAGCCGCGCTCGGCCAGCATTTCCGCCACCCGTTTCAGAAGCTTTATGCTGTCAGCCCCCTCAAACGCCGGGTCGCTGTCCGGGAAAAGCTGTCCTATGTCCGGCATCGCCGCCGCGCCCAGCAGGCTGTCCGCAACGGCGTGGGCCGCCACGTCCGCGTCCGAGTGCCCCAGAAGCCCCTTCTCAAAGGGGATATCCACCCCGCACAGCACAAGCCTGCGCCCTTTTACCAGCCTGTGCACATCATATCCGTGTCCTATGCGAATCACTGCTTCACTTCCCGCCTTTCAAGTATGCCCTCAGCTGCGGCTACGTCCTCCGGTGTGGTTATCTTCAGGTTGTCGTAGCTCCCCTCAGTGAGCCTTATCCTTTTTCCCGCAAGCTCAAACACTCCGGCGTCGTCGGTAAACCTTTCTCCGGCTTGTCTGCGTTCCCTTGCGGCTTTCAGCGCCTCCCGGAACTCACACAGGGCAAAGCACTGCGGGGTCTGAACCGCGCGCAGGGTCTCTCTCGGCGGGGAAGGCAGAGCAAATCCGTCCTCCCCCGCTATACGCACCGTATCCTTTACAGGCACCGCCGGGACCGCCCCTCCGTATATGTGCGCCGCCTCCGCGGCCTCCGATATTATCCTTTCGCTCACCAGCGGACGCGCTCCGTCGTGTATGGCCACTATGCCGTCGTCTTCCGCTATGCTGTCAACGCCCGCGGCTACCGAGTCCGTCCTCTCTTCTCCGCCCGTCACAAGCGTCAGCGGTTTGAGCTCCGACAGCGGTCTGAGTTCCTCTTTGACCCGTTCCTCTTCCCCGGCGCGCACGACCACCGTTATATCCGTTATGTATGGATGTTTCGCAAAGGCTTCCACAGAGCGGAAAATAACGTTTTTCCCGCCAAGCCTCACAAATATTTTGCTTTCCCTGCCGCCCATTCTCGAAGAGCTGCCCGCCGCGACAATTACGGCGTGGACCGGCGGGAGTGTTTTTTTTACGTCGTCCATATCAGTCCAGGAAATCCTTCAGCTTCTTGCTCCTGCTGGGGTGGCGGAGCTTGCGGAGAGCTTTTGCCTCTATCTGACGTATGCGCTCTCTGGTAACGTTAAATTCCTTTCCCACCTCTTCAAGGGTGCGCTGCCTGCCGTCCTCAAGCCCGAATCTCAGCCTTAAAACCTTTTCCTCTCTGGGGGTCAGCGTAGACAGCACGTCCGCAAGCTGCTCCTTGAGAAGTGTGTGAGAAGCGCTGTCTGCCGGGGCGGGGGCGGCCTCGTCGGGGATGAAGTCGCCCAGATGGCTGTCCTCCTCCTCTCCTATGGGCGTCTCGAGTGATACCGGCTCCTGGGCGACCTTCATTATCTCCCGGACCTTCTCGATGCTCATGTCCAGCTCTTTCGCCACCTCGTCCACGCTGGGCTCGTGGCCCAGCTCCATGGTGAGCTGTCTTGTGACCTTCAGCACCTTGTTTATGGTTTCCACCATGTGTACCGGTATGCGTATGGTCCTTGCCTGGTCCGCTATAGCTCTGGTTATGGCCTGCCGGATCCACCACGTGGCGTATGTGGAGAACTTGAAGCCCTTCTCGTAATCAAACTTCTCCACCGCCTTTATAAGCCCGAGATTGCCTTCCTGAATGAGGTCGAGAAACTGCATGCCTCTCCCCACGTACTTCTTGGCGATGGATACCACAAGGCGCAGGTTTGCCTCGGTCAGGCATTTTTTCGCTTCCTCGTCCCCCTGAGCCATGCGGTGGGCAAGCTCAAGCTCCTTTTCCGAGGTGAGAAGCTCCACCCTGCCTATCTCCTTCAGATATACCTTTACGGGGTCGTCTATTGCTATGGCAGATGAGGACAGTGCTTCAAGGTCGGAATCGCTCATGGGAGTTTCCTCTTCCTCGCCTATGAACCCGTCGTCAAATTCCAGGTCATCCAGCTTGCTGGGATCTCCTATGTCCGGCAGCTCATCGACTATCTCAATGTTCTGCTCGTCGAGCATGTCGTAAAGCTTCTCTATCTGATCCGCGTTCATGGAAAAATCGACTACCAGCGTCTCTATCTCCTTACGCTGGAGTTTACCCGTGCTCTTTCCTTTGTCTATCAGGTTCTTAAGTGCTGTTTTCTTATCGGCTGTTTCCATTCTGCAAGCCCTCCGTCTACTTTTTTTTCCTCGCTATTTCTTCTATAAGCTTCCCGAAATCCTCGTCGTCCATCTCACTGACCGACGGCATCCCGGCGCGTCTTTTCTGCTCCCTTATTATGTCCGCGTATTCGCGTATCTCATCGATGCCCGCGGCCCTTCTTCCGTTCTGTAGGGTAAAGCCCTGTATTTTTCCTATCTCCGCCGGGCTGAAATCGCCGCCCAGCATACCTATATCAAAGTGGCCGTAGGTTTTTATCCCGTCTATGACCGCCTCGTAAAGCCGTCTGTCAAAGGACGTGACAAATTCCTCCGGGGGCATATACTCCGCGGCTTCCTCCGCAAGCTCCGGGGTTGCAACCAGCGCCGCTATCAGCGCTTCCTCCGCGTTCGCCGCCCGGAGATTGAGCTTCTTTTCCGGGTTTACGGTGTCTCCGAACCCCGAAAGAACCGATGCGCTCCTCGCCGCTTCCTTCTTCTTCCTGGCGCTGCCCAGTTTTTTTCTGGCATTCTCCGCCTCCGTAAGCAGCGCAGCTCTTGACACGCCGGCTTCCTCCGCGGCCTTGGACGCGTATACCTCACGCTCTGCGGCGTTGGACATTTCCGCAAGAAGCAGCGTGCATTCCCGGATGTACTCCACCTTGCCCTCTGAGGTCTGCAGGTCGTGCCGGTTTTTGATGGCATTGAGCCTGAAATCAGTCTGGGTGGACGCTCCGTCCAAAAGCGCTTTGAATCTGTCCGCCCCGTTTTCACGTATGTATTCGTCGGGATCCTTGCTGCCGGGAATGCTCAAAACTCTGATCCTCACGTCCAGCTTTTTCAGAATCTCTATCCCTCTGGATATGGCTTTCTGTCCCGGACCGTCGGCGTCAAAGGCAAGAATTATCTCCTCCGCATACCTCGACAGCAGTCTCGCCTGCTCGTCTGTGAATGCCGTTCCCAGCGTCGCCACCGCGTTGCAGAATCCGGCCTGGTGCATGGCTATCACGTCCATATACCCCTCGCAGAGTATCAGCGTCCCGTTTTTTACGTCCTTTGCGAAATTCAGCGCAAAAACGCCGTGGGACTTTTTAAACACCGGGGTATCGGAGGAATTGAGATATTTCGGGCCCGGCTTGTCCTCGCTGAGCTTTCTTCCCCCGAAAGCTATAACGTTCCCTCTCACGTCAATTATTGGAAATATCAGCCTGCCCCGGAACTGGTCGTACGGAGAACCACGTTTCGTGGGTTTCATGCCGGCTTCAAGCATTTCCTTTTCGGTAAATCCCTTTGAGGAAAGATGGGAAACAAGACTGTTGAAATCATCCGGTGCGTACCCTATCCCGAAATGTCTCACCGTCTCGGCACTCAGTTTTCTTCCCGCTACGTACCTTCTTGCGGCGCTCCCTTCCGGTGACCCGAGGCACGAGTAGTAAAATCTCGCCGTCTCACGATTTATCGCAAGAATCCGTTCTCTCAGCCGCGCCGTTTCTTTGTCGGCACCGTCCTCTGGCACCTGCATCCCGCACCGCTGCGCAAGCATACGCACTGCGTCCATATAATCCAGGTTGTCTATTGCCCTGACAAACGTGATAACATCCCCGCCGGCGCCGCAGCCGAAGCAGTAATAGCTGTTGTTCTCCTCGTAAACCACGAAAGACGGCGTCTTTTCACTGTGGAACGGGCACAGGCCTTTCATGAGCCTGCCCGCCCGCTTAAGCTGCACGTACGAGGACACAACTTCCGTTATCGGGTTGCGGAAACGCAGCTCTTCTATAAAATTTTCGCTCAGTTTCGGCACGTTTCCGCCTCCATCCACGCCTCAGCCGGATCAGTACATCCAGCCCTTAGGTATATATATATCCGAATAAAACTGTATCGCATACCTGTCCGTCATGCCGGAGATATAGTCGCACAGCGCCGTTACCATGCCTTCTTCCTCGGATATCCTTATGTATTTTTCCGGCAGCTTGCCGGGGTTTTTCATCAGGTGGTCGTATATCCCCGCTATGAGCGCCGTGGCCTTCTTTTCCTCGTTCTTCGCCACGGGATTCGTGTAAACGCAGTCAAACATGAATTCATGGAGCTTTCCGAAAGCCGCATCCACCTCCGGGTCCATCATAAGCCTGCCCGCCGCCGAATTGTCTGTAACGGAGGTTATAAGCGTGTTTATCCTCTGGGAATGGCTGTTGCCCAGCACGGAACGTATATCCGTGGGTATGTCCTCGTTTGACAGGAGTCCCGCACGTATGGCATCGTCAATATCGTGGTTGATATACGCTATCCTGTCGGCAATTCTAACCGTCCTGCCCTCAGCGGTATAGGCTTCCTCCCCCTCGGTATGATGAAGAAAGCCGTCAAGAACCTCGTGGCTGAGATTGAGGCCGCGCCCGTCCTTCTCGATGCATTCTGCCACCCTTACAGACTGTCTGTAATGCTTGAATTCCGTTCCCGAAACCACCGACAGCGCTCTTTCCCCCTCGTGTCCGAAGGGCGTATGGCCCAGGTCATGTCCCAGCGCTATCGCCTCCGTCAGATCCTCGTTGAGCCTCAGGGCGCGTGCTATCGTCCGCGCTATCTGAGACACCTCCAGGGTATGGGTAAGCCTTGTGCGATAATGATCCCCCTCCGGGGAAAGAAACACCTGGGTCTTATGTTTGAGCCTGCGAAACGCGTTGCTGTGAAGTATCCTGTCCCTATCTCGCATGAAGCAGGTCCTCATGTCACTTTCCGCTTCCGGCGACCGGCGACCGCGGCTGTCCGCCGAAAGCGTCGCAAAGGGAGACAGCAGTTTGCGTTCGGTATCCTCTATATATTCCCTGATGTTCATTGCGGCGCCCCCTTCTCCGTGCAAAATGCATTTTTATTTCTTATACGCCGATTTTTCGTTTTTTCCTCTTTTTCAACCGCATTTTTTCGTTTTTGTTCATAATTTCCCCCGTTTTCTTTGCCGATCGGCAAAATCCTTTTTCCAAAAAAATCTCTGAGACGAAATACCCGCTTAAAACCAGGACGATTTCTTTTTCCCCTTCCGCCGCTTACGGCCGCATCTGTTACGTCTTCTGTGACGTGCAGCGGATGTATGCACGTGGTGGGGACGGTTTCATTTCAGTATGTGGTTTTATTGCTCAGCCGTCCGGGAATACAGAATGTTTCCGTAAACGCGGCGCTTATATTTCCGCCGTTTTTAAAACAAAATGCCCGGCGGGAGGTATCCCTCCCCCGGGCGCAAACCGCGCAAATCTTTCAGTTCAAGGTGAGTATCCCGCGGTCGATTTTCATACTGAGTATGCGCCGGACGCTTTCGTTTATTCGTTCTTCCGATATCTCGCCGGATTCTACGGCGTCCGTGAGGGCCTGTACCGCCTCCTCCGGATCCTCAGGGCACAGAAGGATATCCACGCCCGCTGCCACGGCCCTGAGAGCGATCTCGCCGCTGTCATATGAATCGGTCAGTGCTTTCATCTGAAGGGAATCTGTAATGACCACACCGTCAAATCCCATTTCCTCTCTCAAAAGGCGTGTGACTATATCGTATGAAAACGGCGCGGGCTGTTCCCCGTCCACCGATGAAATCACAAGATGACCTATCATCACCATGTCGCTTCCCGCCTCAATGCCGGCCGCAAAGGGAAGAAGTTCCTCTTCCCTGAGCTCTTCCAATGTTTTCGAAACGTATACCGCCCCGTCATGGGAATCTGCAAGTGTGTCCCCGTGGCCGGGAAAATGTTTCAGCGCGGTAGCCACGCCGCCGTCGCGGAATCCCTCCACCGCGGCCGCCACAAGCTCCGCCGCCTGAAAGAAATCGTCGCTGTAGGCCCTGTCGCCTATGACAGTGTTCCCGGGGTTTGACCACACGTCCGCCACAGGAGCCATGTCCGCATTAAAGCCCAGGCTTTTCATGTCGGATGCTATGGTATGTGCGTTCTCATACGCAGTTTCGGTACCCATATCCTTATAGTCGAACATGGGGCCCACATACGTGGTACCCACCGTATTCATCAGCCTGTTCACCCGCCCGCCTTCCTCGTCACAGGTCATGATCAGCGGTATGGAGGAATAGCTCTGGGTTTCCTCAAGCATGGCTTTGACCTGCTCCTTGCTCACCATGTTGGGCTTGCTGTACAGTATCCCTCCCACTGGAAGCCTCTCAAGAGCCTCCTTCATGGGTTCTCCCGCGGAGGTGACCTCCCATTTCCCCACCAGAGCCTCGGGGCTGAGTATCAGCATCTGACATATCTTTTCGTGGAGCGTCATTTCCGATATGATTGCATCTATTGACGCCGTTTCCGAAACCGCCCCGCTCTCTTCCCCGCTTTGCTCCGCAGCGGAATACGTCTCCGTTTGTCCGTCTTCCCCGGATGTAAGATGTCCCGCTCTTAATATATCCGCGCAGCCGCCTGCAGACATCACCGCGCAGCACAGCAGGGACACGGCCGCAGCTTTCGTCTTTTTCATGTTTTCACGCTCCCAAGTTTGTGATATGTTCTGTCTGACCAGAATGATATCGTATTTCACTGAAAAAATCAATCCCGCCGCCAGATATGCGGCATTTTCGGGCGGAAAAATCCGCCCATTTACGGGATGTCCGTTCTGTCGGGTCTGCCGGCTGCCTGTACGGGCGGGTCCGCCGGTCGCCCGCAAGGTCCCGAAAAAGCGAACGGGGACACAGGAAAAATCCCGTGTCCTCGCTGTCTCTTTCCCGTGCGGAAAAATTACTTGATCTCCACTTTTGCCCCGGCTGCCTCGAGCTTCTCCTTGAGGGCGTCGGCAACTTCCTTGGAAACCTTCTCCTTGATGGCCTTGGGAGCCCCGTCAACAAGCTCCTTGGCTTCCTTAAGGCCGAGACCGGTCTCCTCGCGAACGACCTTAATGACGCCGATCTTGGCGGCACCGGCGTCGGTGAGGACTACGTCAAACTCGGTCTGCTCCTCAACAGCCGCAGCAGCGGGGGCAGCGCCTCCCATAACGGCTACGGGAGCCGCAGCGGAAACGCCGAATTCCTCCTCAAGGGCCTTGACGAGCTCGGACAGCTCAAGCACTGTGAGGGCCTTTACTTCCTCAATAAGGGCAGTGATCTTTTCGGATGCCATGATGTTTACCTCCGTTAATTGTAGATTTGATTTTTTAATTTTTCAGACCGGGGCAGCGGCCGTAACAGCGACGGTATAAAAACGACTCTCCCGGTTTTTCCGCCTTTACGCGGATTCCTTCTGCTCCGCAATGGCGTTAAGCGCACGCGCGAGAGCGGCAATGGGTGCGTTGAATGTGCCGAGAACAGTGGCAATGAGGACTTCCTTGGACGGGATCTTCGCCAACGCCTCTACTCCGTCTTTGTCAAGAATGTCTCCCTCAACAAAGCCGGCCTTTGCATTCAGGCCTTCCTTGTCCTTAGCGAAATCGCAGAATATGCGCGCGGGCGCCGTAAGCTCCTCATTGCTTATCGCTATGGCGGTGGTGCCTTCAAGCACTCCGGTAATCCCCTCAAGCCCGGCTTCCTTGGCGGCGAAACGAAGCAGCGTGTTCTTTACCACGGCATACTCGACTCCCGCCTCGCGGAAATTCTTGCGCAGCTGCGTATCCTGAGCCACCGTGATGCCTTTGTATTCAACGATGACGCCCGATTTGGCACTCTTGAGCTTCTCGGTCAGCTCGGCCACAGTCTGCTTCTTGGCTGCGAGAACTTTCTCACTTGGCATTTTTTTCACCTCTCTTGATTTAGTGAGGCTGAATCAAAAAGCCTCCCGGTCAAAGACGGGGAGGCAGAAAAATTCCGTGATGAAATTTCCTCCTCGGCAGGCGCCACAGGCTTTAAGCGGCCCTTTGCAGGGCGACGCACCGGCTGTCTTTGGATTCAACCTTTTGCTATTGTAGCATCTTCCTCTCGCCCTGTCAAGGGCTTTCGGAGACGCGCAACGCCTGATTACATGACCTTGGCGGGATTGATCCTCACGCCCGGGCCCATGGTGGATGCGACCACGCAGGACCTGATATACTGTCCTTTAGCTGCGGCAGGCTTCGCCTTGTTTACTGCGTCAAGAAGCGCGTTGAAGTTGTCCAGCAGCTTCTCGGTGCCGAAGGATACCTTCCCCACGGGGCAGTGGATGATGTTGGACTTGTCAAGGCGGTACTCGATCTTGCCGGCTTTGGCCTCGTTTACGGCCTTGGTAACGTCGGTGGTCACGGTGCCCGTCTTGGGGTTGGGCATCAGTCCGCGGGGGCCGAGGATCTTACCGAGACGGCCCACAAGACCCATCATGTCCGGCGTGGTGATGAGGACGTCAAAATCCATCCAGTTTTCGGTCTGGATTTTCTTGACCATGTCATCCGCACCGACAAAGTCCGCGCCGGCGGCGGCAGCCGCGTCTGCGTTCTCATTCTTCGCTATGACGAGCACGCGGGCCGTCTTGCCCGTTCCGTGAGGCAGCACTACCGCGCCGCGCACCTGCTGGTCGGCGTGACGACTGTCTACGCCCAGGCGCAGATGTACTTCCACAGTTTCGTCAAATTTGGCTTTCCCGGTCTGCGTGCAGAGAGCAAGCGCTTCCTCAGGATCGTAAAGCTTCGTCCTATCCACGAGCTTCGCGCTGTCAATATATTTCTTTCCGTGTTTCATTCGGTTCTTCCTCCCTGAATATAGTGGTTGATAACGGATAATTCCTCCCACGGTGGTGCAAGGGAAGTTTTACTCCTCTACTGTGATACCCATGCTGCGGGCCGTTCCCGCTACCATGCTCATGGCAGCCTCTATGGAAGCCGCGTTGAGGTCGGGCATCTTTATCTCGGCGATCTTTCTGACCTGCTCCTTCGTGAGCTTGCCTACCTTCTTCTTGTTGGGCTCGCCGGATCCGGACTCAATCCCCAGCTCCTTCTTGATGAGGACAGAGGCGGGAGGAGTCTTGGTGATAAAGGAGAAAGAGCGGTCCGCGTATACCGTGATGACCACGGGGATAACGAGACCTACGTCGTTTTTCGTCCTCTCGTTGAAATCCTTCGTAAATGCGACGATGTTGACGCCGTGCTGACCCAGGGCAGGTCCTACAGGGGGAGCCGGTGTGGCCTTTCCCGCAGGGATCTGCAGTTTGATTAAACCGATAACCTTCTGTGCCATTTTTTACACCTCCAAAAATCGTGGTAGATGGCGGACGGCGTACGCCGTCCTCCCACGCCGGAGCCCGCGCCCCGGCAAACAACGGGAAAACCCCGTATGTTTCGTAAATCAGTCTGCTGCCTTTATCTGCGACAGCTGCAGTTCCACGGGCGTGTCACGCCCGAACATGGAAACGTTTACCGTTGCAAGGCCGTTTTCCGCGTCAACGGACACCACCTCGCCCACAAACCCGTCGAAGGGTCCGGAGGTGATCATCACGCTGTCTCCCGCGGCAAAGCTTACGGATATCTCCTTCCTTGCCACGCCCAAAGCCTCTATCTCCTCGTCAGACAGCGGTACCGGCTTAGACGCGGGCCCCACGAACCCCGTGACCCCGCGGGTATTGCGCACCACGTACCACGTCTCATCGTCCATGACCATATTTATGAGAACATAACCCGGGAAGAGCTTGCGCTCCACCTCTCTGGGCTTGTCGTCCTTGATTTCCGTTACGGTTTCGGTGGGGATCTTTATGTCCAGAATGCGATCCTCCATGCCGCGGTTTTCCCTGATCTTCTCAAGGTTCG
The DNA here is from genome assembly GCA_949284545.1 of uncultured Eubacteriales bacterium. Classification (GTDB taxonomy): domain Bacteria; phylum Bacillota; class Clostridia; order Oscillospirales; family CAJFTT01; genus CASDVX01. The sequence continues at coordinate 2,741 of CASDVX010000145.1, read as the reverse complement.
TGGCAACCTTGTTTTCGTAACCGGAATAGGTATGGACAACATACCATTTCGCTTTCTCCGACATGACAGCAAGCGTCCTCCTTCACTTAGCCCAGGATAAGGCTGAACAAAAAGCTCCAAAGAAAATCAGTAAGCCATATCACCGCGCCTATGGCGAGTATGAACAGCAAGACGACGCCCGTGTTCTTCAGCACGGTCTTTCTGTCAGGCCATACTATCTTCTTTATCTCCGCCACACTGCCCGCAAAATAGCCGGTCAGCTTTCCGCCCAAAGTCGACGGATCGACGTTTTTGTCGTACATCGCTGCCGACGACTTGGAACGCAGGGATACCACGCAGCACACAGCCGCCGCCGAGAAAAGCGCCGCGGCCAGGAAGCTGTAGGGCTTGCTCACTGCCATGCCGCCCAGTGTGTAACTCATCACGCCCGCCGTGACGCAGCAGGCCGCCGTCACCCCAAAATTGACGGCCATGGATATGACCGCTACCTTTTTCGGAGTCCCATCGAATACGGACAGGACCAGCGATATGCACAGCAACACCAGCGTTATCAGAAGAATGTATGCCGCTGCGGTGAGCGTTGTGGTCGAGTAGTACCCGAACCCGCCGGTGGTAAGGCCTGACGTGTATGACGAAATATCACCAAACACCTGCTGGAGCGGGAAATCCACAACCGCAGAGTTCACCGCAATGGGATTAAGCGCCGAGACAAACAGACTCACAAAATAGTAAACGACCGCTATCCTCGCAAGCAACAGCGCCGTGCGGCCGGTCCCGGATTTCCCCGAAGGGGCGGTTATCGGCAATGCCGTTTTATCCATTTCAGTTCTCCTTCCCGCTCAGCGGATTACTTTGTTTCCCTGTGGAGAGTGTGCTTCCTGCAGAACCTGCAGTACTTGTTCATCTCAAGCCTGTCGGGACTGTTCTTTTTGTTCTTTACCGTGTCGTAATTGCGCTGCTTGCACTCCGTGCACGCCAGGGTGATTTTTACTCTCATTGTCGGCACCTCCGTTACCTTGTTTGGTTTTTGCCTCCCTCACTGTTTTCCGTAAAAATTTCCGCAAAAAAAAAGAACCCTGTGAGGTAAGCCTAATATTACCACACCCCGTTCGGTTCGTCAATACCTTTTTGTAAACTTTTCCCCCGCTTTCCCGCATTTCCAGCCGCGTCGCCGGTCCCTTTGCCTTATCGTTCCCCCTGTCTGCGGCCGATGCGGGGAAACAGGTACTTTCCCGCGTCTTCGCGTTTTGTTTATGTATTTATTGTATTATGTTAGTTTGTGTGTTATAATGCCGTATGCACGGACCTGTGCGCTCTTTGCATCCCGTGTCAGCCTACGGCGCTGCCGGTCCCTGCGTCCTCACGCGCCCCGCGCGGAGGCTGCGGCCTGAGACAGGTGTGCTCGCCGTTTGACGAAAGCGAGGAAGTTACTTTATGAAAAAAATTCTCATACTCACGTGCAATACCGGCGAAGGGCATAACAGCGCCGCGCAGGCCGTGAAAACAGCTCTCCTTCGCCGCGGAGCCGATTGCGTCACAGCCGATCCCGTCGGGTTCAGCAGCGAGAGAGCAAAAAAATTTGTGTCTTCCTTTTATAACAATCTGATAAGAAAAACCCCCGCGGCTTTCGGGGCAATGTATAAAATGGGCGATCTTTACAGCTCCACCCGCCTTACGTCCCCTGTGTACCTGGCTAACGCGAGCTACGCGGACTCTCTCCTGTCATACATTAAGGAATCCGGCGTGGACGCGGTGGTCTGCACGCACCTGTACGGCATGGAAGCCATGACCGCCATTGCAAAGAAAGGTGAAACGGATATACCCTGCTATGGGGTTCTCACGGACTATACCTGTATCCCTTTTCTTGCTGAAACAAGGCTGAGTGCTTATTTTGTTCCCCATGACGAAATAAAACGAGAGCTTGCCGAAAAGGGCATACCGGAGGAAAGGATTTTTGCAAGCGGCATCCCCGTGGACGCGAGGTTCAGCGAACACCCTGACTCTTTTTCCGCAAGGGAATCTCTCGGAATAGAGGAAGGCAAGCGGGTATTTCTGCTGATGACGGGCGGCATAGGCTGCGAGAACATGGTAAAGCTGTGCGGAGAGCTTGTGTCAGCCTGCGGGGACAACGATATCGTATTCGTCCTCACCGGCAGAAACGACGGCATGAAGAGCAGGCTGGACGAAAAGTACGGAACGGACGGAATACTCAGGACGGTGCCGTTTACAAGACACGTCGAAACGTATATGTCCGCGGCCGACGTGATGATATCAAAGCCCGGCGGACTTTCCAGCACCGAGGCGGCTGTGGTAAACGTGCCTTTGGTTTTTGTCAACGCCATTCCCGGCTGCGAGACCTTCAACGCCCGGTTCTTTTCGGGGCTCGGGCTTGCAAAAAGCGCCGCTTCGGACAGGGAAGCCGTGGCTTTCGCCATGGAGCTCGCGGGCGACCGCGCTCTTTCGGACGCTATGCGCAGGCTGCAGCGTGAAAATATAAATCCCCGTGCCGCGGAGGAAATAGCCGCGGCGGTGATGGGCTCATGAGTTGGCGTGAACTCTTCCTCTGGCTGATATGCGCGGCTGGCGGTTTTTTGTCCGGGAGCATAATGTTCTCACGCCTGATTCCCAAGCTCCTGCTGGGCAAGGATGTATGTGAAATCGGGAAGGACCGCAATCCCGGAGCCGGAAATGTGTTTGTCTCATGCGGCCCCTCCTGGGGGGCGTTCTGCCTTACTCTGGAC
>CASDVX010000144.1 GCA_949284545.1 uncultured Eubacteriales bacterium | reverse complement strand
GTGCTGAAAATCCCGCCCTCCAGGCTGTTAGAGGACGACTGATCGGCCGCGGCTCAGCCGGAACAAAAAAACGGGAGCGCCAACCTCGGATAATTGCATCCGATGTTGACGCTCCCATTTTGCTTGACAAAAGGTGAAAATCCGGCATTTTTCCTATGCAGAAACGCCTTGCCGCCCCACATGAGAAATCTAGTACCCCTACATAGAAAAGCCGCCACAGGCGGTTTTTTCCACCGTTTTGAATCCTAATTCCCGCACTTTTTGGAACGGAGGGAAAGATAGTGCGGACAGGACACCGCCCCCGCCCGGAAACTCTGCTTACAGGGATGGACACAGCCCTTGCAGAGCTTATTGTACTGGCGCCTGCCGTTCTCGCCCAGGAAGAACGCTCGTTCCAGACGCCATTTCTTGCTCCGGCTCATAAGTCGCCCGGCTCCGGGGGCTTCTTCTGCGGGGCGGGCTTGTTCGGCGTTTTGCGTTCCGCGCACTCCCGTTTCGCGTCCTCCCGCCGCTCCCGGATGGAAGGCTTTTTCTCCGGCGTGGTCCTCATGCCGTCCCGCCGCCAACGCCGCCACCGCCGCCCACTTGCCCTGCGCGCCGCGCCGCCCGCCGTCCCGCCGCTCCCGAGCTACTGTCTCATGCTGCAGCGCCAACGCACCCCGCACTGCCCAGACGGCCCCCACCGCGCCGACCTCTGCTACGCGCCGCCCGCACCGACTGACACAGCCCCGCGTGTTTCCGCTGTCCCGCCGTCCCGCACCGCTCTCCCCGGCCACACGCCGCCCTGCTGCCGCCATCGCGCCCGCAAGCCGCCGTCGCCTGCTCACAAACCTCAATTTCATCATAGTAATCAAGGAATGAACTTTTGTTGTCACGAAACTCGGCGGTAGGATACGGCATGACCCAAACGAGCGCGCTGTTATTATCACGGATGTTTTTTGCACCTGCGTATGGTCGAGGATACAAGCCGGTCAAATTTTCCGGCCCACGCTGCCAACGCACCCCGCGCCCCCACGCCGGCGGGACGCTTTCCCGGCCTCTGTACCGCCGACTTTTTCCAAAGCATCATGGTATTTATTTCCGCCGGGGGCAAATTGTTTGTATTTTTAATAAAAATGTGATATAATCCGACACATATCGGCATAAAGCCGCCGCCCGCGGAGGACTCCGCGGCCGAAACGGCGGAGAACGAGAGGAAAGGCGCCATGCAGATCCGGAAAGCCAGAAAAGACGATATTTACGATATACATCAAATAGAAAAGACCTGCTTTTCCACCCCGTGGGGAAGGGAGTCCCTTGAAAGCGAGATGGATTACGAGGACGGGATAATGCTGGTGGCCTGCGACGAAAACGACAGGGCGATCGGCTATGTCAGTCTGCGGTTTGTGCTGGACGAGGGATATATGAACAACATCGCGGTGCTTCCGGAGCATCGGAGAAACGGGACGGCCACGGCCCTTCTCAATGCCCTGGCCGAAAAATGCAGAGAGGAAGGCCTTTCCTTCATAACGCTGGAGGTGAGGTACGGCAATGAGGCGGCCAAGGCGCTTTATTCCTCCCTGGGGTACGCCATAACGGGGAAAAGGAGGCGGTTCTACCGTCTGCCGGAGGAAGATGCGCTCATATACACGCTGACGTTGTGAATCCGGCGTGAGAAATTAAACCGAAAGTGAGGACGGAGCATGAAGCGTAGGATAGTGGAACCGCCGGAGACGGAGGAAATAATAAGAAGAGACGGCGGGGAAGCACGCCGCGCCGTCATATGCGCCGTATCCGCCCTGCTGGTGACGCTGGCCGGGGCGTTCACTGCGCTGTGGGGACTGTGCTTTGTGGTGTTTCACAGCCCTCAGTCGGAGGACAGGGACCGCATGGCGGCGGAGCTTGAGAAAAACCCGGTCACGGCCGTGTTTTACGACATGGTGTCAGGTTCCGGCGGGGACGGCGACCTCGATCTCAGCGAAAACGCGGAATAAAGGGTGGAAGAAAACACAGGCCGCCGGCAGGTCCGGGGCATAAGGTAAAACAGATTACGGGAGGCGTGGGACGTCGATGAGGGACAACAGGCACAGCGGTCTTAAAATCTTTTACATATGCCTTGCGGCGTACGCGGTAATCATGTTTGCCGGCATAATAACCGCGCTGAACATGCTTTCCGACCGGCTGTCGGAGGCGGGGCGAAACACGCCGGGCGAACCGTCGGGCGCGGCGGAGGCGGTTTTTGACGAGTTTTTCTCCGGAAGCCTGGACAGGGCCGCGCTGGAGTACTGCCCGGAACTGTCCGAGTTTGAATCCACGGAGATATTCCTGTCCGCACTGGAGAATATCAGGGCCGGCAGGGAGCTTGCCCTGTCGGGCGGCACAAAATCGGCGGACGGGCGGTACGAGTATGAGGTGAAGGCCGGGGAAGATACCTTCGCGCATTTTTTCCTTTCCCAAATGGAGGACGGGGGCTGGCTGCTGGAGAGCGTGGAGTTTGAGATACGCCCGGACACGGGTGTCACGGTCACCGTTTACCGTGGCAGCACGGCTTTCGTGAACGGCGTCCCCCTGACGGAGAAGTTTGAAACGGGAAGGGACATGTCCCACTGGTCGAACTCCGCCATGCCGGAAGACGGCGATGGGAACCCTGCGGCGGAAGGGCTTTACACCGTAACCTATCGCGTCGAGGGGCTCTACGGGGATCCGGAGGTGACGGCCGAGGGCGAGAATGGGGAACCCGCGGCCGTGACGCAGACGGGTGAAGATACCTACGTCCAGGAACTGGAATATCATTTGGACAGGCTGGACGAGGTAGGCGGCAGGATATTGTCCGCGGCGAAGGCGTACTGCGGGTATATGTACAGGGATGCCGAGCTGCTGGACACCGCGCTGTACATAGACAGCGACGGAGAACTTTACGCGGCGCTTAAAGAG
>CASDVX010000143.1 GCA_949284545.1 uncultured Eubacteriales bacterium | reverse complement strand
GGATCTGGGCGAAGCGTCCTACAGCGCTTCCGCATCCAAGGAAGACGACGGCGAATCCACTGTTATAACGCTGACCATAAAGAACGAGTCTTCAAACGTCGCTTTTGCCACAAGGGTAAAAGCTATAAGGGACAACGCCGCTCAGGGAGAAGATTCCAGAATTCTTCCCACGTTTTACAGCGACAACTACATCACCCTCATGCCCGGTGAGAGCAAAACGATAACGATAGAGTATGACAACGAGTACCTTTACGGCGGCACTCCTCAGATATCACTTGAAGGTTTCAATACCGCGGAATATTTAGTAAGCATTAACTGAATTTGATTTTTGATTGATGGGAGATTTACAAAATGCCGAAATTACCGCCCTTACCCAAAGTAATCGACGAAAGATACGATTCGGTCAAGGGTTATCTTGACCTCTATTGCGGCAAGGCTTCCGACGAGATTTTTTTGAGGAAAATGGAGCCTTCCGGGCTTGATGACCACACCTATGCGGAGTTAAACGAAAAATGCATTCGCATGGCAAGGGCCATGAAGCAAAAAGGCATGACCGGCAAGTGCATAGCGCTCATTGCGGAAAACAGATTTGAGCACTATGTATGCATGTTCGGAGCTTTTATGGCGGGAGCGACATATCTTCCGCTGAATACGTCTCAGGACGTGCAAACTACCGCATATATGCTGAATTTTGCCGGCGCGGAGTTCCTGTTTGCATCCGAACGGTTCGAGGGTTATTCTCGGGAGCTGAAAGGCATGTGCGAGCAGCTGTCTGATGTTATCGGCCTTGATTCCGGCATGTCGTGCAGCTATACGTATGAAAGCATGCTTGATGCGGGCGGCGAAGGAACTGCGGACGAGATGTTCTACGGCAATTTTGATGACGGGAGAACGGCGATGTTCTGTTTCACGTCAGGCACTACGAGCGGAAAGCCGAAATGCGTCGAGCTGACATGCAACAACCTGTTTATTGCGGCACGCTACAAGATCCATGCGACAGCGGAAATAATACCCGTGGACAGAAACATAATGTATTATTCTCCTCTGCCGACATTCCATCTTGCCAGCTTTGCGCTCATGGTGACATATGTTATACCTTGCGGTTGGACGTGTGCTATAAGCAACAGCCCGCACGAAAGCCTGAGGGACGTCAAGCTGTTTTCGCCCCGCAGCACTACGATAGTGCCGGCAATTGCGAAGGCATTTCTTTCCATGCTTGAAGCCGAAGTTGAAGCCAAGGGCGACTCCGAGTGGTTTAAGCGATATAAAGATGAATGCGATGCAGGGAAACACCCGTTGAGCGAGCGGCGGGAGCTTTGTAAAAAGTATCTTTCACCTGTGGGCGGCGAGCTTGAAAAGGTGACAGTGGTGGGGGCAATGTCCGATATCGAGGTAGTTAAAAGGCTGAGATATTTCGGGATCAACTACAGCTGCGAATACGGGCTTACTGAATGTTCTCCGCTTGTTACCACGGATCTGACGGAATACAGGTGTTTCGGATCTGTGGGCAGGATTGTGCCGTACATGGAAGCAAAGCTGGTGGACGGCGTGCTTTATGTGAAGGGCGGTAACGTCATGAAAGGGTATTATAAGAACCCTGAAGCTACTCGTGAGATATTGTCTGAGGACGGGTGGCTGTGCACGGGCGACCTTGCCGAGATAAACGAAGACGGTTTTGTGTTCATAAGAGGGCGCGCCAATTCCATAGCAGTACTGTCAAACGGTGAAAACATAGACGTGGATGAACTGACCAACAGGTTTATATCTCTCCCGTCTATAGATGAAATGATAATAATTGCGGACAAGAAGAACAATAACGACACGCTGGGCGCGTTGGTGTATCCGGCTTCGGGAGCGAGCCGCGAAGACGTTGAACGCGACATTTTTTCCATGAATGAGAAGCTGCCGATACAAAAACGCATTATGAGGTTCAGACTTGTGGATAAGCCGTTTGAAAAGAACTCCATGATGAAAATCAAAAGATATCTGTACGTTGAGGAGGAAATATAATGTCAGATACGGGGAAAACGGTGATTGAATGCATTAAGCATGCTTCCGGGAAAAGCGATATAACCGAAGACATGGTTTTCGGCAAGGAAATCACAATGACTTCGGTGTCCGCCATGAAGCTGGCATTCGACTTGGAAAACGCCCTGAAGGTTGACAGTATACCGTTGGAAAAGTTATATGAAATAAAGACGGTTAAAGAACTTATTGATTTTATGGAGACCTGGAAGTGAACAGAAAAAAAATAGTTACAGAAGAGATGCCGAGAATAGACATATACTATATAATGTCAAACATTAAGGGCATAATGATGCTGCTGATTGTGATGTTTCACTGTGTTTCGCCGGTTATCAACAGCACCAGATTTTCGTATATAGGCGAGGCGTCTCTTCCGTTGCTGATAGCAATAAGTCTTTTAGCGATGGTAATGCTGAGCGCGGTCCCGTCCTTTGTTCTTATAACGGGATACGGATCAAAAGACGTTGAGAGCTGCGGGAAGGACGCTTTCGGTCATTATTTTATCCCGTACATAGTGCTGACGCTGCTTTTAGCTGTAGAATACTCTTTTGTGAACGGTGTGTTCTACGTGGACGTTTTTGAGCCGTTGATGCAGCTTTGGTTTTTGATGGCAATGTACATATGGATGATAACTCTCAGGGATGTGTCCTCGATAAAATTTGCGGTGCCGCTGTCAATACTGTTGTCACTTGTATCCGGGATGGTGGCAAACGGTGACGTATTCAAGTTCACCTTCGGCGTAAGTTCGTTTTTTTCTCTCTCATATGTGTTTACCTTTTTACCGTTCCTCATCATCGGCACCAGGATAACAGGGGCGACCCTGTCGAGAGTGAGAAACAGCGGCGCCGCCTGGACTGCGGCCGCTGCGGCGCTGATGCTGGCGATTGCCGTGGGACTGGGATGCACGTTTTATTTCAGCGACAAATACAGTTTGTTTGACATAACGTCCATAAGAGGGAACGGCAACTATTTAACCTATTTCGGAGGAGAATCAGGCTTTTCATCCTACGCCGAAGTGAACATATACGGAGCGCTGCTGCGTGTACTGATGATATTATTTGTGTTTGCGCTTGCTTTTGTGATGTTCAGGTTTATACCGAACAAAAGGGTCCCTCTGCTCACGCGCGTGGGAGAGGCATCGATGACTGTTTTCTGTCTCCACATATTCTTCCTGGTGCCGATTGCGAGTCTGATAAAGGCAGATCTTTTAATTCAGCTTTCCATATCGATACCGGTGTCCGTCGCGGTTTGCTGGCTTTTGTCGTGCAGGAAGATAAATAAGGCTTTTATGCGGGCGGTGTTTTGGGTCTCAGAAGCGATTACGGTGAAAAAGGAAAAAACATAACATACGTCCCGGTGGACATGTAAACCATGCTGCACATCGGCGTATAACGGGGCCGGGAGCTGTTCGCAGTGTCTGGCCTCGTATGCTTAAACAAGTATTAACGGGCGAACAGAGAGAAGCCGCCGTTACAGCGTGGTGAAAACGTATTATCGATGTGTTGCTTAAATCCGCAGGATGCTGTAAAGCAGTATTGCATTACAGGGGACAAAACATTTAAAGCGGCAATATTATCGGCAATCGCAGATTATATGCTTTTAGATCGGGTGAGCCGTTTGCAATTGCCGGAATGCATTATTTATGCTTGAAAAAACCGGTCGTTTGAGCCGCACGGTACGGCACCGGCGATTGTATATTGACAAGGGGGAATTGCTTTGAGAAAAAAAATCATGCGTATAGCATGCGTATTGCTGTGCGGGATGACGTTGATTTACTGCTGCGGGTGTAAGGATGAGCATGGCGCGCAGAAAGGAAATATGCAGGAAAACAAGTATGCCGTCGCATCTCTGGAGCTTATGCTAAAAATATGCGAGGACTATTACTCGCTGGATACCCATACTCTCAGAGGACAACCGGACCAATCCGGACCTTCCTTCGTCTGGCCCTTCGGAAGCTTCCTGGAAGCGTTGGGAGATGTGTATTCGGCTTTTCCCGAAAACGAGACCATCAAAACTTATTATGTGGATGCGTTGAATGAAGGACTGAAAAAGTACAGGGTAAACGAGACCATAACGACCCCCACGGGAACGCATGAAAACATTGTTTACTACAATTCGTCAATGGGCAACAGAGCAGACTATTATTATGATGACAACGCGTGGA
>CASDVX010000142.1 GCA_949284545.1 uncultured Eubacteriales bacterium | reverse complement strand
TATGTTAAGCACGTCGTATTATACAATCCGCCGGCATCACAATGCAATAGTTTTTTTATAAACTTAACGTAATATTAATATGTCAGGAGATTCTGCACAGCTCCGTACTTGTCACGTGGTTTGCTCGGCGCTCCCCTCATCTCCGGAGGCCGTTCCCTCGTTCTCTCTCAAAACGGGTATAAAGCTTCCCGCAACTCGTCCCTTCCCCCGCTGCTTGACGTATATAAATCCTATGATGCTGAATACCGTGGCACCGATAAAGTTTACAAACATATCTTTTATCGTATCGTGCAGTCCTACGTCCAGATAGCCCTCTACCCCGTAGTCGCTCAGTCTGTATTCTTTGCCGTCCTCAGTAATGACAACGGTTTCGGTTATGCCTTCGATTCTGACGGGAGTGTTGGTTTTTTCCGTATCAAGCAATGTGGAATGTATCGAATACACAACGGTATCTTTCTGCGTATCCGTTTTGAGAACGGCATCGCAGCTGAATTCAAAAAATTCCCACATTACTCCCACAGTCATGGACAGGCAAAAAGCAACTATCGCAAGAAAAGCCGGAGACAGGCTGAATTTTATGCTCGAATTGCGGTTTATAATGTCGCACAGAGCAAAACCAACCGCGGCAAAAAGGAACCCGTTCACAGTGTGCAGCATGGTGTCCCAATGAGGAACTGTTTGATAAAAGCTGCCGATTTCCCCCAGTATCTCCGCCGCAAAGATGAATAGGAGCACAACTATTTCAAGCACCGTGGGCAGGCGTATGCCGAAATTTTTCTCAATAAAAGCGGGTACCAAAAACAGTACCAGCGACAGGCCGCATATAAATGCGCTTTCGTACTGTCCCGCGAATATGGACCTTATAAGGACACCTATAACCACTATTCTGAGCACAATATACACGGCAAACGTAGCTTTATCCTCACGTATGTAACTAATCAGCCCGTGCACTTTCCCTTTGCTCTTCTTTTCCCTTACTTTCTTCAATGCGTTCCCCTCCTATCGGCGTTGATTATACTCCCCGTGTCGGATTATGTCAAATTTGCTTTCTTCATGTCCGTTCGCTGTTTTCCGCAAAACAACGCGAAAAAACGGGAAGGACGGGATAACCGTCCTTCCGAATTGAGATATCTTCAGCTGCTTGGCTGCGAAAATTGGTTTTCGGCTTAACTGAATATTTTCAGTATCCTGTTTTCCTCCACCCTGTCTCCCGCTATTCCGTTGTCACGCATGATGTCCGACACCTTTGCGTTATGTGATTTTGCTATGTCCCACAGTTTTTCCCCGGACTCCGCAAAATACACGGAAAACGGCAGAGCGGGCGCCTTCTCGGACGCGTCGGTGAGAGCGATATCGGTGACCGCGGTCACTGTGGTCTGTCTGTACACGGCAACCTCAGCCGCTATATCCCCTCTGACTTCTATTAAACTGTCTCCGGTAAGGGTGTACCCAATATCCGTGAGCGTCAGTCTCGGGGTCACGGTGTATCCGGCGTCGCCCGGCGTATGCACGTCTACGCTCACCGGAACTTCACTGTCAACGCTGCAGAGCCTGCCGTCTCCGTCAAATGCAAGAACAGTGATACACATGGAGGCGTTTACACGCCATCCGAAGTCGGTCTTCTCACTGTCCGCCGCTCCCAGCGTTCCCCAGACATCGTATATTTTTGTAACTTCTCCGGAGGAGTATTCCAACGTCTCCCTGAAAGCTTTGTTCAGATTCAGGATATCCGTCAGTTCTTTTGAAACAATGTCCCCACGTTTTATTTCCGTGCCGCAGCTTATGTAATAGGCGTCCGTGCATATGTCTATCTGACGTCTCTCGTATCCTTCAAGTTCGGCTGAAACCAAAGCTTCAAATCTTACGGCGGTGGTTTCGCCGCTGCCCGTGGTGACCGGCTCGACTTTGTGTTCGGTCACAGTCAGCGCAGCGCGCAGGCGCGTGGATTCGCTTATGCCCTCTACCTCCACTATCTGCGTTACCGGCACGGAATATTCAAGACGCTCCGGTCCGCCGGATTCGTCGAGATACAGCACCGTGAGGACTGCCTCCCCCTTTATAACCGCCTTGTTCGTTATGGCCTTGATGTCGCTTATTTTGGCATACGAACCGCTGCGCACGATTATTCCCACCGGCGGCTTTCCGTCAGGAAGCGCAAATTCCTCGTTTATACGCTGTTCTCTCACGCCGCAGCCCACGAAATCGCCCACGGATACAGATGACATCTCATATTCGCATTCCCCGTCCGCGGGGACAAGGTACTCGTTAGCCGTCTTGCTCATTACCTTTACGGAAAGGCCGACAGATGCCTTTACCTCAATTTTTCTGGAATTGACGAGTCTCGCGTTTTTATACTGTATCACCGCCGCAGCTTCTGTTTTGGAATCCGACGGAAGTGCTTTTTTTGCGTCAAATGTCTTTGAAAACGGCACCTGCAGAGAAACGCTCCCCAGCCTGTCGCCTTCGGAGGACGAGTAATACACTCTGAAGAGCCCGTTTCCGTCAACGTGGATTTTGTCCCCTACCGCCTTCTTTGAGGTTATCTGAGCTATCACTTCGGTTTTAAGTATTTCCTGTGCGTCGGGATAATAGTCGGCAAGGCGTATCTCGCCGTCTAATGTTTCCTCAAGATAACCGTCAAAGCAGGGCGTAAGTGTGAATATGCTTTCGGTCTTTCGTTCCATTTCCTATCGCTCCTTACAGTTTTTCTGTAAAGAGTATTCACCCGGCAATGTAATTATTCACGTTACGACTTTTTGATCCCGAATATAATTCTGAGTATGCCGCTGAGAAATTTCGGGCTTCTGACGACTTTGATCTGCATTTTTCTCGCCTCCAGCTCAATCCCTTATAATCAGCGCCCCCGTCCCGATAACGGCCAGCGCCGAAACTATGATCAGCCATTCAGACGGCAGGAATACGGCACAGAGAATGCCCATGGCAAATGCCATTAAAAATATTGCGGCGGCTTTTGTTGTTTGTCTCAAAAAAATCTCCCCCGTCCGAAGCATGATCTTGCTCCATTTTATGCACGGGAGAGATTTTATGTTACTGCTTGCCGCCCTTTACGTTCCAAGGACGGTTGTTTTTTACGCTTTCATACATGGCAACGTAGTTTTTATACCTGCTTTCTGATATCAGTCCTTTTTTCACCGCATCTATCACCGCGCACCCCTTCTCGCATGTGTGTGAGCACGAGGTTCTGAACCTGCATAATGACGCGTATTGCGCAAATTCCCTGAACCCTTGACACAGATCCCCCGGGTATAAAATTGCGTATTCGGCTATGTCCACCGCCGCAAAACCGGGAGTGTCGGCTATAAGGGTTTCGTTTTCCAGCTCTATTATCTCGCAGGTCCTTGTAGTGTGCCTTCCCCTGCCGAGCTTTTTGCTTATTTCACCGGTCTTCAGCGAGAGTTTCGCGTCAAGGCTGTTGAGTATACTGGACTTTCCTACCCCGCTGTTTCCTATGAACACGGTAAAATGCCCTTTCAATTCCTCTTTAAGGGCGCCCGTTCCCGTGCCGTGCAGCGCATCCGTCTCGAACGTTGTAAATCCCGCAGACGAGTATATCGCTCTCAGCTCTCTCACACTTGCTATATCCGTTTTGTTGAAAACGAGTATCGGAGTAACGTTTATTGTCTCGGCCACCGCGAGAAGTTTGTCAATCACCAGAGTACTCGGCGCCGGATCGGCGGATGCAATTATCAGCGCCATACGGTCGAAACACGCCACGGGCGGACGGGGCAGAAAGCTGCTCCGAACCAAAATCTCGGTTATGCACCCGTCCTCAATTACCACCCTGTCGCCGGTGACGGGAGACATACCGGAAACGCGGAAGCGTCCCCTTGCCTTACAGCTCACTACGCCGTCCGTTGTACGGACGGCGTAGCTGTCTCTCAAAACCGAATAAACGACCCCGTGGACGCGATCTCCCTGCCCTTTCACAGTGTAAACGTCCATTCGCCCAACGCGGTAGCCACTATCTCCGGCTGAGTGAAATCAATCGACCATTCTCTCCGGTAACTTATGCCAAGAGATGTCGTAACAACATAAGTCACCCTCACGTCGGAACTGTTGCCCTCGATAGTGTTGATATATACCGACGTGGAATTACTGTCTATGAGTTTGCTGACGACACTTCCGTCGCCTGTCCCGTTTATCCAGCAGGTTATGTCCACACTGCCCGCCGGCAGGAAATAAGTCAGGTCAAGATACATGTCGTAAGGCCGTTTTTCCAGCATTCCCGTGCTCACCTTGACAGTGATTACCGTACCTATCTCAACCGGATCTCCCGACACGACCGACTGCCACACGATGGTCCCGGCAGGGTAACTGCTGTCCATCTGCTCAACGTTCACCATGTCAAGGTTGAGGCCGGCCTCCGCCAGAATCTCCTGAGCGTTCTCCAGGGTCAGTCCGGTAAGATCATCCATTATGACGGTACCTCTTCCGCCGCTGATATATACGATAAGTTCGCCGTCAAGCGCAGCTTCGGTGTAGCTTTCCGGGGATGTGTTTATCACAAGGCCCTTGGTTACGGTCTCGCTTGCCGTGGTCACGACTTTTATATTGGTAAACCCGTGCTGACGTAACGTAATCTTGGCTTCGTTTTCATCCATACCCACCACGTCCGGTACCTCCGCCGTCTCGGGGCCTAAGCTTACCCGCACGGTGATTTTGCGCTTGTCGGTTTCGATGGTGACTCCCTCTGACGGGGACTGGTAGCATATCTGTCCCGCAGCATACTGGCTGTTGTATTCTTCGCGCTCGATTTCTATCAGTCCGCCGATGTCGGCCCGGTTCCTTACCTCATCAATATTCTCCCCGATGAGATTTGGGACAACAATCGTTTCGCCCGTGGACTGACTCGTGTTTCCGAAAAGGCCTCCTACGTCGATCATCCCGTAGTAGTCCGCAAGCCACACTCCGACACCCGCAATTATCAGCACAAACGCGCACGCAATAGCGGTGATTATGGGCATAAGCGGTGAATGGCGCTTATCATAATCGCTGTACTCGGAAGTGTTCTTCACCTGGTTTATGGCATCAACGTATTTCGTGGTAGGCTCCTCGCCAAAATACTTGTACTCAAACTGTACGCTTGGATTCTTCTTCAACCGCTCTATGTCCCTGAGCATCTCGGCGGCAGACTGGTACCGCAACGCCGGATCCTTCTGCATGGCCTTCTGGGTTATCTGTTCGAGTCCCTCCGGTATATCTCCGTTTATCTCTCTGGGGCTCTTGGGATCTGCCTGCATCTGCATTATGGCCACTGATACCGGGCTTTCGGCGTCAAAAGGCAGCCTGCCGGTGAGCATCTCATACATCATCACGCCGACAGAGTATATGTCCGTCTTTTCGTCGACGAACCCTCCTCTTGCCTGCTCCGGACTTATATAGTGGACCGACCCTATGGCTTTGTCGGTTATCGTTCTTGAACCGGAACGTGAAAACCTCGCTATGCCGAAATCCGTTACCTTTATGGTACCGTCCTTCAAAAGCATTATATTCTGAGGCTTTATATCCCTGTGGACTATCCCGCGGTCATGGGCGTGCTGAAGCGCACGCAGCACCTGTGAAATAAAGTGTATGGTGCTTTTCCAGGAAATAATCCCTTCCTGGTCGATATAGTCTTTAAGCGTTATCCCGTCTATATATTCCATCACTATATACTGAAGAGTATCGCTCAGTCCCACATCGTAAACATTCACGATATTGGGATGGGAAAGCATGGCTACAGCACGGGACTCGTTTTTAAAACGGCGTCTGAATTCCTCGTTTTCAAGATACTCTTGCTTGAGTACCTTTACGGCTACCATTCTCTGCTCGACAGTGTCGTAAGCCCGGAACACCACGGCCATGCCGCCTATGCCCAGAACTTCCTTCATCTCGTATCTTCCGTCGAGTTTTTTACCGATATATCTTTCCATTGAATCTCTCCCGTAACATGATAAAGACATTGAACCGGGCCTCAGTACACAAGCACTGCGGTAATGTTGTCGCTCCCGCCGCCGTCCAAAGCCGCGTCAATAAGCGCGGAAACATCCCTGCTTTGTGAAACAAGCCTGAATATTTCGCTGTCGGAAACCATATTCGTAAGTCCGTCCGTGCAGAGCAGCAAAACGTCGCCCTTATCAAGAATTACCCTGCAGCAGTCGTACGAAAGATATCCGTCCACGCCTATAGCCTTCGTTATTATGTTCTTTTGGGGGTGTGTTCTGGCTGCTTCCGGCGATATCTCGCCGCTGTCCACAAGCTGCTGGACCACGGAATGATCGCTGGTTATCTGTAATATGCCCGTATCCTTTATCAGGTATGCTCTGCTGTCGCCTACATGGATTATATACGCGCTGCCTCCCGCAACAAAGGCCGCCACCACAGTGGTACCCATGCCCGCAAGGTCGGGGTCGGCGACTGACCTGCGGTAAACCTCCGCATTGGCGGCCTCGCACGCCTTGGCAAGCATTCCGGTTATGTCGCCGTCTGTCATGCCTTCTCTGTAATCCGCTCTGATAACAGAAACTATCGTGCCCGCGGCAAGAGAACTTGCCACTTCGCCGCCCTTGGCTCCGCCCATACCGTCACAAACCACGGCGAAACCGCAGTCGTCTCCCAGTTCTTCGCACTCAAAGCTGTCCTGATTGTCGGCTCTGATCTTTCCGATGTGTGACCGTCCCTCAAACTTAGGCATTGCCTCACCTCCCAACAGTGCGTTGCAAAAGTATGCTGAATATCGGCAATTATTCCTTAACGCAGCAGCGTTCAACGGTTCTCTGCCGAAGCTGACCGCATGAGGCGTCGACATCTTCCCCAAGCGTTCTCCTTATGGTAGCACAAATTCCTTCATTATTCAATACTTTGCAAAAAAACTGAACACTTTTTTTGTCCGGCGCCCCGTATTTCCGCTCTTTCACGGGGTTTACGGGGATCAGATTAACGTGGCACAACATTCCCCTCAGCCTCGTTGCAAGCTCCCGTGCGTCTTTCTCGGAGTCGTTGACTCCGGGCACTACGGTGTACTCAAAATGGACTCGTCTTCCCGTGACCTCGGCGTATTCACGGCACGTATCCAAAAGCTCCTTCATACCCCATTTGTTTGCCACGGGCATAAGTTGCTTTCTTATTTCGTCATTGGGCGCGTGGAGCGAAACAGACAGGTTTATCTGCAGATTCTCGGCCATGAGCTCCTTCATTTTGTCTACCAAACCGCAGGTGGACAGGGATATGTGGCGCATACCCATGTTTCTTCCTTCCGGCATATTTATAATCCGGATGAACTTCAGCACATTGGAGTAATTGTCCAAAGGCTCGCCCATGCCCATCAAAACCACATTTGACACCTTTTCTCCCGTGTCTTTCTCTATCATGTCCACCTGGCCCAGCATTTCCGAAGGAACCAGATCCCTGACCTTCCCGTTAAGTGTGGAAGCACAGAATCTGCAACCCATCCGGCACCCCACCTGTGTGGATATGCATACGGTGTTTCCGTGCCTGTATCGCATGAATACGCTTTCCACAAATTCGCCGTCATTGAGCTTGAACAGATATTTTATCGTCCCGTCCGACGCCGAGCAGAGCTTTCTTTCTGTCCGCAGCCGGTATATGAAGCACGTTTCTTCAAGTCTTTTTATGAGACCCCCGGGGAGATTGGTCATGTCTTGAAAGCTGTCTACGGGCTTATACAGCCAGCTCATTATCTGTTTTGCCCTGAATGCGGGTTCCCCCATTCCGGTCACAAGGCGGCCGAGCTCCTTCAGATCAAAATTAAGAATATCCGTTTTTTCTTCCACGGCTGCTTACCTTCTTTTCTCAAATGCGGCGATAAAAAATCCGTCTGTTTTGTCTATGTGCGGGAAGAACGTTTTTTCCGTCTCCCCGTCCTGCCACAGCTCCGCCTTTTCGAAATCGTCTCGGGTTTCTGAAAACGCTTCCGTAACACGCTGGTTTTCCTCGGGATTGAGCGTGCAAGTGGAATAAACCAGCCGTCCTCCCGGCCGCAGGTACCGCGCCGCATTTGACAGTATCTGCAGCTGCATCGCCGGATATTTGGCGAGCTCGCTTTGCGGCTTGAAACGTATTTCCGGCTTCCTTCTCATGACCCCCAGCCCGGAGCACGGCACGTCACATATCACTCTGTCAAACGCGCCGAGTTCTTCGTGAAACGCCAGCGCGTCCCGCGTGACCGCACGTATGCACCCGAGCCTCAAACGCTTTGCTCCTTCTTCTATCATCCTCACCCGCTGAGGATATATATCCGCCGCGACTATGTCGCACTCTCCTCCCGCAAGTTCCGCTGCTGTAAACGCCTTTCCGCCCGGTGCTGAGCAAATGTCAAGTATCCTGTCGCCCCTCTCGGGTCTTAACGCCGCAGCACAAAGCTGCGAGGAAAGGTCTTGGACATGAAACAGTCCGTCCGCAAAAGCTTTGCTGCCCTTTACCGCAAATTCCCCTCGGGATACCTCCATGGCTCCGCCGTCTGTCAGATACGCTGCGGGCGGATAAACGTACGCGTCCGGCACCGCGGGTTTTGCGTCGCCCGTGTCCCCGCCGTCCGCGGGCATACCGGCGGGGCTCTGTATCCGTCCAGCCGAGATACCGTACTCGGCGAAAATACGTTCAAGTTCAGATGCGTTTGTCAGCAGCGTGTTTACACGTATTATGGCAGGCGGCGACGAGTCCAGCCCCTTCAGTATGTCCTCCGCCGGATACTGCGGGTAGTTTCTGCGAAAATGCTCCACCATCCACGACGGAACAGAGTACTTCACAGCCATTGCGTCCTGTTCATCCGGCGGATAAAAGGCTTTCTCCCGGTCCAACTTTCGCAGAACCGCATTTACAAAGCCCGCCGCTGATGTGAAGCCCGATTTCTTCACCAGATTGACAGATTCGTTTACCGCCGCCGATATCGGTATCCTGTCGCAGAAAAATATCTGATACGCTCCCAGTCTGACTGCATTCAAAACAGGGATATCCATTTTATCCGTGCGTCTTCCCGACGAGCGTTCTATCTGATAGTCAAGGAATATCCTTTTCTGGAGCGTCCCATATACCAGTCTCGTGGCAAGTCCCCTGTCTTCCCGGGAAAGCTCCGTCCTGCTGAGTTCCGAATCCAGCGCCGTTACTGAATACGACGCGTCACGGTCAACTCTGCACAGTACGTTCAGCGCCGCCCCGCGGGCGGTCCCTCCGGCGCTCCGTCCCTTCATACGCCGGCTACCGTTCCGATTTTTAGGCTGTGGCCGTTGAGATATTCCGGCACCGTCATCCTCCTCGTTCCCGGAGCCTGTATGCCTCGCACGATCAGTATCCTGCCGTCCGCGCACGCGAATCCCGCTCCGTCGCGTCCCGCGAAAAGCAGTGTCCCGGCAGGCTCGGACGTGGTTCCTCCCACCGAGGGTGAAAAGAGCTTGTAAACCGCTCCGCCGATAGAGGTAAACGCAGTGGGCCACGGGTCGAACGCCCGGATAATGTCTGCGGTCTCCCGGGCGCTTTTTGAAAAATCGATACTCCCGTCCGCTTTGGAAAGCATTTTTACGTAGGTTGCCCTGGAATCGTCCTGCTTTTCTGGATGCGCGGTGCCGTTTTCCAGCGATGCGAGCGTCTTATTTATCAGCTCCGCGCCTAGCCTGGCCAGCACGTCGTGCAGTTCTCCGCCCGTCATGTCCTCTCCAATATCTGTGACCGCCTTGTCAAGCATGTCCCCCGTGTCCATTCCCTCGTCCATGAGCATGGTGGTGACCCCGCTCTGCCGGTCGCCGTTTGCTATGCACCACTGTATGGGTGCGCTGCCCCTGTATTTCGGCAGCAGCGAAGCGTGAACGTTCACGCAGCCCAGACGCGGTATTTTCAGTATTGACGCAGGAAGTATTTTCCCATACGCCACAACTACGCACACATCCGGGGCAAGCTCCCGGAGCTGTGCTTCAAATTGAGCGTTCCCCTTTACCTTTTCGGGCTGCAAAACCATTATCCCGTGCTTTTGCGCGCACTTCTTTACCGGGGAGGCGCTCATCTCCATACCTCTGCCCTTGGGCCTGTCCGGCTGAGTTACGACGGCCTTCACGTCGTGTCCTGCATCTATCACGGCTCGGAGCACCTCAACCGCAAAATCGGGTGTGCCCATGAAAACTATTTTCACGTTAAATCCTCCGGTCAGTCTTCAAACTTTACCTTTTCTACCACTTTGTCTGTAAACAGTATGCCGTCAAGGTGGTCTATCTCATGGCACAGCGCCCGGGCGAGCAGTCCTTCCCCGTACACCGTGATCTCATCTCCGTCCATGTTCAGCGCCTTGACCGTGACTTTCATAGGTCTCAGCGTGTACCCGTTTTCACCCGGACACGACAGACAACCTTCTATCTCCTTTTGCTGCCCGGACGTTTCGGTTATTACCGGGTTTATCAGGTCTATCCTGCCTTCCCCAACGTCTATGACCACGGCGCGGCGGAGCACTCCCACCTGCACCGCGGCAATACCCACTCCCACGTCCTTCATGGTGTCGTACATATCATCGAGAAGCATCCTTATTCTGTCGTCGACATTTTCGACCGGTCTGCTGTGTTTTCTCAGTATCGGGTCTTCTCTTGTGACTATGTTCCTTTTTGCCATGTTTCGTTCCCTCCAGTATTCACAGTATTATTGACGGATTTATGTCGGCCGATACCGTTATGCCTTTGTTGGCCCTGTCAAGCTCGAATTCTTTTATCGCTCCCGCCATAAACGAGCGAAACTGCCTGTCGTTGCGGCATTTTATTATGAGCCTGTAAAAGTATCGGTTCCCTTTTTTGGCGATCCCCGCCGGGGAAGGATTCAGCACCTTTATCGGCATATCCGCAAACTCCCCCTCGCACCCGCGGGCGATCAGGTCGAAAAAGGCGGAAGTGCAGTCACGCACACGGTTGTGCTGCTGTCCGGATACGCAAACCTCGCATATATCGCAGAACGGCGGGTAGGTGGTCAGCCTCCTGCGCACTATCTCCTCCCTGTAGAAACCGGTGTAGTCCTGCGCGGCCGACAATTCAAACACCGGATTATCCGGGGTAAAGGTCTGTATTACCGCCCTTCCTTTCTTGCCGCCGCGGCCCGAACGTCCGGCAACCTGGGTGAGAAGGGAAAACGCCCTCTCATACGCTCTGAAATCGTTGCAGTAAAGAGTCTGATCCGCCGATATCACCCCAACAAGTGTGACTTCGGGAAAATTCAGCCCCTTTGCCACCATTTGAGTCCCCAAAAGAATATCGTAATTCCCGCTCTCGAATTCGCCGAGGAGCCTGTCGTGCCCGTTTCTGCAGGACGCTGTGTCCGAATCCATCCTGAGAACCCTTATCCCCGGGAATTTCTCGCCGAGTTCATCTTCCACTCTCTGCGTGCCGTACCCGGAAAACCGCATTTCCCCGCTTCCGCACTCCCTGCACTTTACGTCCGGAGAACACGTATAGCCGCAATAATGGCACATGAGTCTGCCGTTTGCGGAATGATACGTCATTGATACTGAACAGTTCGGGCATGTGTACACCGTCCTGCAATTTTCACATACTACAAACGTGTTGTATCCCCTGCGGTTATGCAGGAGTATGGTCTTTTCTCCCCGGGCCAGGTTTTCTTTTATCTCCTTTGCAAGCGTGTCACCTATGACTCCGTTCGTCACGCCGGAAACGTCGCATACACTGACCTTCGGAAGCACTGCCTTCCCGTACCTTTCCGGGAGGGTAAACAATCTGTACCTGCCTTTTTCGGCGGCGTAATAGCTTTCCATAGACGGTGTGGCCGAACCGAGAAGCAGCAGCCCTCCGTCTCTTACCGCAAGGTATTTTGCCACGTCACGGGCGTGGTATCTGGGGTTCGCGTCCGATTTATACGCCGAGTCCTGCTCCTCGTCCATTATAATAAGCCCCACTCTGTCAAACGGTGCGAACACCGCCGACCGCGTGCCCAACGCTATTTTGGCTTCTCCTCTGCGTATGCGTTTCCACTCGTCCGTTCGCTCGCCCATGGACAGGCCGCTGTGAATAACCGCCACATTGTCGCCGAATTCGGAATAAAACATCGCCGCGGTCTGAGGCGTGAGCGCTATCTCGGGAACCATCATGATGCTGTTTTTTCCCTCGGCCAGTGCCCTGCGTATGAGCTCGACATATACTCTGGTTTTGCCGCTTCCGGTCACGCCGTAAAGCAGAGCCGCCGCCGGTTGTCCCGACCTGCACAGCTCACAGAGCCCGTCCGCCGCTTCTTTCTGCCGCTCCGTAAGTTCATTAAAAGGCGTTTCTCCCCGGGCAGCCGCTCCTGCGGGCCGCCTGTATGTTTCTTCCTCAAATGTTACGATTATCCTGTTTTTTTCAAGCGTTTTGAGCACACCCGCGGTCACGCCCGTAAAATACATGACTTCTTTCGCCGACGCCGTCCCGACGTCTTTCAGCAAATCGGCCACGCGTTGCTGCTGCGGACTGCGTTTCGACGAAAAGTACGCCTCCAACGCGTCCTCGTCATCTGTAAGGCTGATTAGCTTTACGGACACGTCCCCTATGGTTCTGGACGCAATATCAGTACGTTCGATCAGTCCCCTGGCGCACAGTCCTTCGGTTACCCCGCCGCCGTCTTCTCCCAGGATTTCCGCAATACGCGATGCAGGCACCGGCTTCGGTGAGTTTGCAAGACAAAACAGGACCGTCCTCTCTTCGGCGGAAAAAGATTCCTTTTCCTCCTCTGTAGGTGCACGCCCCTGTCTGTACTCCGCAATCATTTTGAGATTTATTCCCGCCGGGAGCTGAGCCTTGATCCCTTCGAACATGGTGCAAAAGGTGTGCTCTTTCAGCCAAAGCGCCGTTTTACACGTCCTTTCGTCCGCTACGGGTTCTCTGTCCGGAAACGAGTCTATAGGCTTAATCTTTTCAATATCGGACACGTCTTCTACGGAAAAAATTATTCCGACGCTCTTGCTGTTCCCTTTCCCGAATGGAACAACCACTCTGGCTCCCGGCACCGCCAGCTCCGAAAAACGGCTCGGTACCAAATAAGAATACAACTTATCGAAGTGATAACCGGCCCTCTCCACCGCGACTCTGGCAATCAGATGAGCCAACCGGACAACCTCCCCTTATCTAACCGCCTGTGCAGGCGCCTGTCCTGCGCCGTCACTCCGCGTCGTTTACTATTTTCACCTTGCCCTCGGCTATGTCGCGTATGGCCAAGGTAACGGCTTTCTCTGTAAGAGGCACACCGCTCTCCTCGGCGGCTTCGGTTATTTCCCTGGCATGCTTAGCCGTGGCTATGACCACGCCGTATATGCTCTCTCCGTTTTTTGACAGCTCATTTACTGAGGGTTTTAACATCTTCAAGCACTCCTTCTACAAAGCTCATCATATCAGAAACGTTTCTCAGGCCGCCGTCCACTGCTTTTTCAAGCTCACCGACCGCTTCCCCGAGCACATCGTTCACCAAAATGTATTCGTATCTCCCTGCGCACTCTATCTCTCCGACCGCCGCTGCAAGCCTTTTCCTTATGCTCTCGCTGCTCTCGGTCCCCCTTCCCGAAAGACGCCGCTCCAGCTCCTTTGCCGACGGCGGCATCACAAAGACCGTCAATGCTTCGGGGCTTTGCGCCTTCACCTTGAAACCGCCCTGCACGTCTATCTCCAAAAGCACGTCCTTGCCGGATCTCAGCGCCTCTTCCACCGGTTTCTTCGGCGTGCCGTACAGATTTCCGCAGTATTCTGCATACTCCAGCATTCCGCCCGCCGCCGCTTCGGCTTCAAATCTCTCGCGCGAATAAAAGTAATACGTCACGCCTTCCGCGTCCCCTCCGCGGGGCGCTCTTGTGGTCGCAGACACGGATAAAACGGTCCGGTCGGCTCTTCTTTTCATGTATTCAGACGCTATTGTGCCTTTCCCGGTACCGGAAGGGCCCGACAATATTATGAGTTTCCCCTGCTTTGCCATTAAAATACTCTCCCCTGCCCCTCTGAAACAGCTCATAAACCACAGCCGGAAAGCCGCTCGGCAACCGCTTCCGTGCTGAGCGCCGAAAGAACTACATGGTCGCTTTCCAACACTATCACGGATTCCGTCTTTCTTCCGTATGTGGCGTCAATAAGTTTCCCGCCGTCCCTGGCATCCTGGATCATCCTTTTCACGGGAGACGAATCCGGGCTTACCACGGCCGATATTTTATCCGCCGAAACAATACTCCCGAACCCGACGTCGATCATGCGCAAAATTATCGCCTCTCACTCGATATTCTGTATCTGTTCCCTGATTTTTTCAAGCTCGCTTTTGAGCTCAACCACTATGCCGGTTATCTCCAGGTCACTGTTCTTCGAGCCGATGGTGTTAGCCTCCCTGTTCATCTCCTGAAGCAGGAAATCCAGCTTTCTTCCCACGGGCCCGCCCGCTAAAAGCATGGTCTCCAGCTGGGAAACGTGGCTACGCAATCTCACGGTTTCCTCGTCTACCGCTATTTTATCCGCAAAAACAGCCGCCTCCGTCAGTATTCTGGCTTCGTCCACGTTCCTGTCCGCAAGGATCTCAGCTATTTTGGCGGTCAATCTCTCTCGGTACGCCGATACTATCTCCGGTGAACGCACTTCTATTCTGCTCACCATATCCAACACGCTCTTCGCTCGCCCGTTTACGTCCGCAGCCAGCTTTTCCCCTTCAGCTTCGCGCATGTCCATGAATGCGCTGAGAGCGTCCCCTACGGCGAGGCTGACATCCTTCCACAGAGTCTCTTCGTCATACGTCTCTTTTTCCACGCTGAATATATCGTGAAACTCCAGAAGCGACGACAGACGGAGATCGTCTTTGAGCTTCAGCTCTCGGGAAAGAGACCTGAGCGCATCCACATAACCCTTCGCCAGTCCCATATCCACGGCCACTTCTCCGGACGATTTGTCGCTCCCCACGGAAATAAAGCACTCCACCTTACCGCGGCTGATACTTTTCTGCAAAAGCGCTCTGACCCTGTCCTCCATGTATGCGCAGCTGCGCGGCGAGCGAAACGAAAACTCAAAATATTTGTGGTTGACCGAGCGAATCTCAACGGTTATATCTCTGCCGTCCGCCGTTCGCTGTGCGCGACCGTACCCTGTCATGCTTCTTACCATGCCGGCGCCCCCTCTTCACGTCCCTAGATTATACCACACAGGATTTTTTAAGTCAAGAAGCGCCGCAAGCGCCCGTGCCTCTCTTTTGTTTGCGTTTTCCCGTCCAGTCCCATACAAAAAAGCAGAGACGCTCTTTATCAAAGCGTCTCTGCACTAATCCAAGTATAGTGTTGCCGCGCGGGGTGAAATTACAGCTCGGCAAAGTACTTGATGGTACGGACCATCTGGCTGGTGTAGCTGTTTTCATTGTCATACCACGAGACCACCTGCACCTGATAGGTGTCGTCGTCGATCTTGGCGACCATGGTCTGGGTGGCGTCAAACAGCGAGCCGTAGCGCATCCCGATAACGTCGGAGGAGACTATCTGATCCTCGGTATATCCGAAGCTCTCGCTGGAAGCAGCCTTCATAGCGGCGTTGATAGCGTCCTTGGTGACGTCCTTGCCCTTGACAACGGCCACAAGTATGGTGGTGGATCCGGTGGGCACGGGCACACGCTGAGCAGAGCCGATCAGCTTGCCGTTGAGCTCCGGAATGACCAGGCCGATGGCCTTCGCAGCTCCGGTGGAGTTGGGAACGATATTCTGCGCTCCGGCGCGGGCACGGCGAAGATCGCCCTTGCGCTGGGGGCCGTCCAGGATCATCTGGTCGCCGGTGTAAGCGTGAACGGTGGTCATGATACCGGACACGATGGGGAACGCCTTGTTCAGCGTATCGGCCATGGGGGCAAGGCAGTTGGTAGTGCAGGAAGCTGCGGATATGATCTGGTCATCCTTGGTCAGCGTGCCCTCGTTCACGGAATAAACTATGGTCTTCAGGTCATTTCCCGCGGGAGCGGAGATAACTACCTTCTTCGCGCCGGCCTGGATGTGGGCCATGCTCTTCTCCTTGCTGCAGTAGAAACCGGTGCACTCGAGAACAACGTCGACGCCAAGCTCTTTCCACGGGCAGTCCTTCGCGTCCTTTATAGCGTAAATAGTAATCTTCTTGCCGTCTACGACAATATTGTCTTCACCGGCCTCAACGGTGTGCTTTCCCTCGCCGATCTTGCCGAGGAAAGAGCCCTGAGCGGTGTCATACTTGAGAAGATGAGCAAGCATCGCGGGGCTGGTAAGGTCGTTTATCGCGACTACCTCGTAACCGTCAGCCTCGAACATCTGTCTGAACGCGAGACGTCCGATACGTCCGAAACCATTGATTGCAACTTTAACAGACATGGATTTTCTCCTCCTTGAAAAAATTGGTACTTAATATCGCCTGTGAGTTATAATACAACAACACCCCAAAAAAATCAACAGCAATATGCGGTTTTTTTTGAATTTACGGTAAACAATATTGCGCTCTCAGACAAACATTTTTTTGGTAAATGCGCAGGCTATGGCGCCTGCTCCGGTGTGGCAAGCTATGCTCAGCCCCAGCGGCGACATCCTGCACTCCATACCAGGAAAAGCTTCTTCCAGCTCTCTCTTCCACTCCTCAGCCTCTTCGTCGCAGGCCGTGTGAGCCGCTTCGAGCCAGAGCCCGTTAACCGGATCCACTCCGGCGAACTTGCCGGAGAGATCTTTTTTGAGTGCATCTATCATTATTTCCTTTGCCTGCTGTTTGCCACGCGCCTTGGAGTACGCGTCAAGCTTGTCGCCCTGTATCTGGAGTACGGGTTTTATGTTGAGTACGGTGCCCACTGCTGCGGCAAGCGGAGTTATCCTGCCGCCTTTTTTCAGGTGCTTCAGTGTGTCAACTGTTATGTATATACTGTTATCCCCGCCTGTCTCCTCAAGTATTCTCCCTATCTCCTCGGCTTCCGCCCCTTCCTCAGACAAACGACACGCATCAAAAAGCGACTGAAGCTGCGGAACCGAAATACGCTTATTGTCAATCACACGAACTTTGCCGCCGTAATCCGCAGCAAGCATTTTGGCCGTGGCGCAGGTTCCGGAAAGACCGCTTGACATGGGAACGAACACCACTTGGTCGTTTTCTTTCAGCAGTTCATTCCACATATCTATGATGGTTCCCGGTTCCGGCTGAGACGTGCCTATGTCCTCTCCCGCGTCAAGCCTGGCAAAAAATTCGGGTCTTGTAATCGTTATACCCTCGTAGTAAACCGTGTCTCCCACATGAAACGGCATCGGTACTACGCTTATACCGTATTGTTTTGCTTCTTCCTCTGTTATCCCGCTGTTGCTGTCAGTCATCACGGCAACTTTCTTCATCAAAATACCCTCCGTCTTTGTATCAACCCAGGATCGTACCCGGCTGTCACTGCATGATAACATTTTTTGGCGAAACAATCAAGACGTTCTTTTAATTGCGCAAATGCGTATGGCGCGCCGTGCCGAATTTTCCGCGGGAATCAGCCGGTATATCCCAACTTTCCCCGTATATAAAACACGCCGCCCGGCGGACAAACACCGCCGGGCCGTTATTAAACGTATGGGTTTTTGAATTGTCACACCGACGCCTTCCAAAGGCCATGCAAATTGCAATACGCGAGAGCCGCACGGGGAGTTTCTCCCTCGCAAATTTTGAAGCAAACCACGGGCTTTTCGCCGGCCTTCAGGAATTTCCTCTGGTTTCCCTTGTCGGTTATAAGGCATATCCAGGGTATGAGATGCTCCGCCGTCATGGGATGCTCGACGCTGCCCACTGTGACGGTAACGGTATCGCCTTCAACGCTTATTACCGGCACGTGCTTTTCCGCGGCTGCGTCCACCGTATTGGGAACGAGCTCCGTCATCTTCTCCCCGCAGCACGACACCGGCACGCCTTTATTCTCGGCAAACGCGATTATGTTTCCGCAGTGCTTGCAAATATAAAACTTCAGTTCCATATGTGCGTCCTCCTTATTGATAATAATTTTCATTATCTAAATGCTAATACACATATTTGCATTTGTCAAGGGCTTAATTGAATTTTCTGCTTTTTTTGACATAAATTATCATTTGTCTACTTTATACCCCTGTGCCTCAACAGCTTTTTTAAGTTCCTCCGCGGTCACGTTTTCGTCGTGTTCCACCACCGCCGTCTTTGATTTGTAGCTCACTTCGGCATCCGACACACCATGTGTCTCTTCAAGGGCTTTCTTCACCCTCGCCTGACAGTGCTCGCACATCATGCCTTCAATTTTTAAAACTGTTTTTTTCATTTTCTTCTTCCTCTCTTTCCTAAGTGTGTTTTTCTTTCCGTTTGCGGAAAGCCTTATTCTGTTAAGGCGAAGGGCGTTCATTACCACGCACACACTGGACAGACTCATTGCGGCGGCGCCCACAGCCGGCGAAAGCTCCCAGCCTAAGACTGGAATGAAAACTCCCGCCGCCAACGGTATGCTCAGAACATTATAGAAAAACGCCCAGAATAGGTTTTGCTTTATATTCCTAAGAGTTTTCCTGCATATTATCACGGCATGGGCAGCGTCCGAAAGCCTGCTGTTGACCAGCACAACGTCCGCACAATCAATGGCTATGTCGGTCCCCGCGCCTATCGCCATTCCCACATCCGCCGACATAAGCGCCGGGGCGTCGTTTATTCCGTCGCCTATCATCGCAGTTTTTCCCTGTTCCCTGAGTCTGCTTACCACATCGCTTTTGCCGTCTGGTTTTACTCCTGCGATCACCTGGTCTGCGTGGATTTCCGACGCCACTGCTCTCGCCGTGATTTCGTTATCTCCCGTTAGAAGTACCGTGCGTATACCGAGAGCTTTAAACTCGGATACGGCGGCGGTACTGTCCTCCCTTATTTTGTCCGAAACCGCGATCATTCCCGCATAATCGCCGCCGCACGCGAAAAGCAACGGCGTTTTCCCTGATTTTGAAAATCTCTCTGCATCTTTAACAGCTTTGCCGGGGATGCTGCATACGCTTGATATATAGCTTTCGCTTCCTCCGCACAGGGTAATGCCGTCTTCCTTTCTCTCCGCCTTCACCCCGCTGCCAGAAAGGGTTTTGAAGCCTGTGATTTCGTAAGGCTCCACTCCGTCCATCACGGCGCGGTCCACTACTGCCCGGGAAAGCGGGTGCTCGCTGAGGTCCTCAACCGAACGGGCTATTTTCAGTATCTCGCCGGTTTCCCAGCCATCCGCCGGGACGATATCCGTGACCTCCGGTCTTCCTTCTGTTACCGTGCCTGTTTTATCCATGGCTATTATTTTCACGCGGCCCATTTCCTCCATTGCCGCCGCGTTTCTGAACAGTATCCCCCTGCCGGCGGCAAATCCGCCTGCCACGGTGACCGCCACCGGAGTTGCAAGCCCCAGCGCACACGGACAGCTTATCACCAGCACGGATATTCCTCTTTTCATAGCAGACCCGATATCGGCCCCGCAGACCAGCCAAACCGCCGCCGTCAGCGCCGCCAGCGCCATAACCGCCGGAACAAACACCGATGCTATTTTATCGGCCAGTCGGGATATGGGCGCTTTTGTTTCTGAAGCATCATTTACCATTCTGATTATTTTAGATATTCCCGTCTCCTCTCCCACGGCGGTCGCCTTGCAGGCCACATATCCGGACATCACCACGGTGCCGGCGCTTACGGCGTCCCCCGGGCGCTTGTCGGCAGGTATGCTTTCCCCTGTCATCGCGGATTCGTTTACCGCCGCCTCGCCCTCGGCTATCACGCCGTCGGCCGGCACGGCTCCTCCTGCCTTCACAATAAAT
This sequence comes from uncultured Eubacteriales bacterium, assembly GCA_949284545.1. Lineage (GTDB taxonomy): Bacteria > Bacillota > Clostridia > Oscillospirales > CAJFTT01 > CASDVX01. Next base: position 8,110 of record CASDVX010000142.1, on the reverse strand, counting down.
GTGTCACCGATTCTGACGCGGCCGGAAGGAACCGTCCTTTCCTCACCGTTTTCTATGATCACCGCTGTGTCGGGAGTCAGCCTTCCCAAAGCCGCTATCGCATCGGCAGCCTTGTTCTTTGATCTGGCCTCCAAAAGTTTTCCCACAGTCACCAACGTGACTATCATAGCTGCAGAATCGAAGTAGAGGCCTCTCTCGCCGCCGTCGCCGGTCATCAGGAAAAGCTCCCACGTGCTGTATATGAACGCCACCCCGGAGCCCACGGACACCAGAGCGTCCATATTCGGTGCCCTGTGCAAGATGCTTTTAAATCCGCTGATAAAAAACTTCTGGTTCACAACCAGCACAGCCGCAGAAAGCAGCAACTGCATCATTCCCAAAGCCAATGCGTTATCCGTCAAAAACGGTAACTGCGGCAGGCCCGCCATCCGTCCCATGGAAACATACATGAGCGCTATCAGCAGTACTGCCGAACATATAAGTCTTGTCATTACCGCGCGAAACTCGTTTGTTCCGGTCGTATCTTTTTTTGCAGGCCCGCCTCCTTCGCGCTCCGCGTCCTGCAAATGCGCCTCGTATCCGGCGGCCGCCACAGCCTCTTCAATGGCTTTTTCGTCAGCTGTACCTTCCACATTCATGGAGTTCGTCATGAGGCTGACGCTGCAGCTTTCTACTCCGTCGACATTTTTTACCGCCTTTTCCACCCTCGCGCTGCACGCTGCACAGCTCATACCTTTTACGTCAAATCTTTTCACCGCGATCCACCCCTGAAATTACTTTATGAGCCTGCGGACAAGCTCTGAAAGCTCATCCGCCGCGTTTTCCTTGCCCGATTGTATATCCCGTACAACACAGGTTTTTATGTGCCTCGACAGCAGTTCCCTGCAAAACGCGTCAATCGCGCTTCCCGCTGCCGTCGCCTGCACAAGTATGTCCGGGCAATACGCGTCATTTTCCACCATGCGTTTTATTCCGCGTATCTGCCCTTCTATGCGGTTTAATCGATGTATAAGCTCAATATGTTCGTCTTTTGTTCGGATGGTCTTCCTCACGCAGCCGCATTCAGATTTTCCCACAGTTATTTCCCCCAATGTATAACATGTATCACATCCTATATTATTGCCATTATATACCCCCATGGGGTATATAATGGCAACATACAGTTAATAGATATTAAATTTTTCTTGAAATCCTCAGATAAAAGATATAGAATCAACAAAAAGCACAGAGAAGGTGCGCAAATGAAGAGAAGGCCCAATGTGATATTTATTGCCACCGACGATCAGAGGTTCGACACGATAGGCGCTCTCGGCAATCCGGACATCAGAACCCCGAACCTTGATAAGCTCGCCGCGCGCGGAACCTCGTTTTCACAGGCTCACATTACCGGCGGTACATGCGGCGCAGTATGCATGCCCAGCCGCGCAATGATACTTTCAGGAAGAAATCCGTTCAGACTCGAGGGGCTTGGTGGGAATATTCCGGAGGACCACGCCACGCTTCCGGAAACCTTCAGACGCTCCGGCTACGACACTGTGGGGCTGGGCAAATGGCATAACGGCTGCCCTGCATACGCCCGCAGTTTTACCCGCGGCGCAAAAATTTTTTTCGGGGGCATGTGGGACCATTGGAACGTACCTACATGCAGGTATGACCCTACCGGTCAGTACGACAACGTCATAAACTTCGTGGTGGATTTTTTTAACACAAATCGGACCCTTCCTCAGCATTGCGATGAGTTCGATCCCGGCAAACATTCCAGTGAGCTGCTTACCGACGCGGCCATAGATATGTTTTCGGACAAGGACGCGCGCGGCGGCGCTCCGCTTTTCATGTATCTGGCGTATCTAGCCCCCCATGACCCGCGTACCATGCCGGAAAAATTCAGAAAAATGTATGATCCGGATAAAATCCCCCTTCCTCCTAATTTTTCCGAAACCATAGCCACAAACTATCCGCTGATGATTCACAGGGATGAGCATCTCGCAAAGTACCCGCGGGACGAAAAAGAAATACGAAAAAATATTGCGGAATACTACGCGATGATAACCCATCTGGACAGTGAGATAGGCCGGCTCCTGGACGCGCTCCATGAATCCGGCGAAGAAGACGATACAATAGTCGTTTTCACCGGAGACAACGGCCTCGCCGTAGGCCAGCACGGGTGGATGGGCAAGGAGGATATTTATGAGCACGGAGTACGTGTCCCGCTGATAATGGCCGGTCCCGGGATAGCAAAAAGCGCAGTCAATAACGCATATGTATATCTGTATGATATTTTCCCTACCCTGTGCAATATGGTCGGTATCGATATACCCGAATCCGTCGAAGGGAAAAGCTTTGCGCCGCTTCTGGATGGTCTCCACGGGGATATTTTCAGAGATGAGCTTTACCTTATCTTCGACAAATTCGTGCGCGGTATCAAAAATGACAGGTACAAGCTCATAGAGTACCGTAACGGCGACTCCCCTGAGGACAGCTGGACGTTTTTGTTCGATCTTAAGGAAGATCCGTGGGAAACAGAGAATCTCTTCGGAAAACCGGAATATGATGATATCGTTCGGCATCTCCGTAAGCGTATGCTATTTTTCCGCGACGAGTGGGAAGAACCTGGACACGAATGCGGCAAGGATTTCTGGACTCGGTTCGCCCTGCCGCCGGAGTGATGTCGCATACGGCATTAGAGCGTACATTCCGCATGTTGCGGCGCGAAGGCATGTCGCTCTCTCTGATGCGCGGTGCATTTTCAACGCTTAACCGCCTAAGGTTTTGTTTTTACTACGTATTTACAATCTTCGGTATATTTTTGTTTTGGGAAATGCTATACTGTTATTGTTAAAGAAACCATATCAGACTGAGAAGGCGGTATGTAAACCCTATGAGAAAGACAAAAATCATATGCACCATAGGCCCGGCGTGTGACAACGAGGACACGCTGCGCGCCATGTGTCTTGCCGGGATGAATGTGGCGAGGCTGAATTTTTCCCACGGAACCCACGAAGACCATCTGAAAAAAATAAATTTAATAAAAAAAGTACGCGACGAGCTCCGCCTCCCCGTGGCAATAATGCTGGACACAAAAGGTCCGGAATACCGTATCAGAACATTTCGAGACGGGCGCATTACTCTGCGTGAAGGCCAGCGTTTTGTTTTCACATCAAGGGACGTTGAAGGCGACGACACTCAGGTAGGCGTAAGCTATGAGCGGCTCGCTCACGATCTTGAGGTGGGTGATATCATTCTCCTCAATAACGGCCTTCTGCGGTTTAAGGTGGAAGCGCTCAGCGACACGGATGTGGAATGTTCGGTTGTCGTTGGCGGCGAACTGTCCGACAGAAAAAGCATGAGCTTCCCGGGCAGGGTCCTCAAGCAACCGTATTTCAGCGATCAGGACCGGCAGGATATTCTGTTCGGCATTGAAAACGACGTAGATTTCATAGCGTGCTCTTTCGTATCGTGCAAGGACGATCTCGTCCAGGTGAAAGAGTTTCTCGCTCAGCACGGCGGAGAGGATATAGACGTTATCGCAAAAATTGAAAACCGCTCCGGAGTGGACAATTTCCGAGAGATCTGCTCTGTGTGCGAGGGCATCATGGTGGCCCGCGGCGACATGGGAGTTGAGATCCCCTTTGAGGAACTTCCCGCCATACAAAAGCATCTTATCACCGAGTGCAGGCTTCTGGGCAAGCGGGTGATAACGGCTACGGAAATGCTGGAATCAATGATACACAATGTGCGTCCCACAAGAGCCGAGATATCCGACGTTGCAAATGCGGTTTACGACGGAACCAGCGCTATAATGCTTTCGGGGGAAACCGCAGCAGGCCAATACCCCGTACTCACAGTGGAAACCATGGCCAAGATAGCCGAAGAAACCGAGCGGCATATCGATTACGGCGCGCGCTTTCTCAGTTCCAGGTTTAAAATAAAGAACATCACCGACGCCATCTCTCACGCCACGTGCGGCATGGCCATGGACATAGGTGCAAAGGCCATAGCCGTCTGCTCCATTTCAGGCTCCACCGTGCGAATGGTTTCCCGTTTTCGTCCGCCCGTGGACATCCTGGGTCTTACGGTAAACGAAAAAAGCTGGCGTAAGCTCGCTCTGTCGTGGGGCGTGCTGCCGGCTCTCTGCGACGAAATGTACGATTCCACCGATGTGCTTTTCTATACTGCAAAGCGGTCTGCCCGCGAGATGTTCTCCCTGTCAAAGGGTGATCATATAGTCATAACCGGCGGGGCGTCGTCCGGCACATCCGGGAATACGGATCTTATAAAAATTGAAACTCTGTGAGCACTTTGTTTACTTAACGCAGAAAGCGCGGCGGGAAAATGCAGGTCCCGCCGCGCTTTCTGTTCTTTTCCGTTATTTGACCGCAGCCGCGTCCGGTGCGTCGGCTGAGAGGAACTTTTTCATGCGTTCCGTCAGTTTTCCCGCGTCGGCTCGCCCCATCGCGTAAACGCCGCGAAGCTTTTCCGGGTCTCTCTCAGTCCTGCTTATTTCTATCCGACTGCTGGGACGTATGATAAGCACTTCTCCCCGCTCTTCCATGTCCCTGAGCAGGTCAAGTGCCCGGTTATACAACAGATACCTGTTTGCCATTGCTTTCACGAGTTCCGGATACTTTTTTCCGAAAACCATTCTTTCCACCGGCAGCATCCTGTCCGGCTTTTTTCTGTACCCTTCATGGCGCGTGAGCACGACTATGTTCTTTTCGTATCCCATTTTCCGAAACCATTCTATCGGTATTGAATCGGCCACTCCTCCGTCCAGCAGCTCGTATCCGCCGACTGATACGATATTAGATACAAGCGGCATGGACGCAGACGCTCTCATCCACTGTATGTCTTCTCCCGTTCCTGCTTCGCAAAGGTGATAAACGGCATTTCCAGTGGTCACATCGGTACAAACGACATAAAATTTAACCGGGTTTTTAACGTATGTTTCCACATCGAACGGATCAAGCGTATCCGGTATTTCGTGGTAACAGAATTTTTCACCGTATAGATCCCCGGTCTTAACAAGAGATCTGAAACTCATGTACCTCGGATCCCGGCAGTAGGCGGTGTTATACCGTATGACCCTGCCGATCTGTCTTGATTTGTAATTGCATCCGAACACTGCTCCCGCGGACACGCCCACCGCTCCGTCCACATCAATGCCGTTTTCGAGCATCACGTCGAGCACCCCTGCCGTGTACATGCCGCGCATTGCTCCGCCTTCAAGCACCAATCCGGTTTTCATGGCATTCCCCGTCCGTTTCTTTTATGTTTCCTTCAATATCGGCACAGCCTGTGAAACGCACCGTCAGTCGTCAAACAACGGGGTGGAAAAGTACCTTTCCGCGGTATCCGGGAGTACGGTGACCACCGTTTTGCCTTTGCCGAGCTTTTTAGCCAGCTTCAGGGCTGCCGCCACGTTCGTGCCGCTGCTTATTCCGCACATTATACCCTCCTTGGCGGCGAGATCCTTCGACACCCTTATAGCCTCGTCATCCTTGATTATGCAGATGTCGTCATATACTCCGCAATCGAGTATCGCCGGAATTATACCGTCCCCTATCCCCATCTGGATGTGAGTCCCTATGGAGCCGCCCGAAAGTATGGCCGCATTCTCCGGCTCCACCGCCCACACGGTCATCCCGGGATTGTGCTCTTTGAGCACCTGCCCTATACCGGTTATGGTCCCTCCGGTGCCTATTCCCGAGCAAAACCCGTGTATGGGGCCGTCCACCTGTCTGAGTATTTCCGCCGCCGTTTGTTCGCGCTGCACCTGAGGGTTCGCCGGATTTTCAAATTGCTGGGGAACAAAAACGTTTTTGTCCTCCTCCTTCATTTTCAGAGCCAGAGCAAGGCATTCTTCTATACATTTTCCTATGTCTCCGGCGTCATGCACGAGAATCACCTCGGCGCCGTAATGGTGGACGAGCTTTCTCCTCTCCACACTGACCGAATCGGGCATTATTATCTTTGTCCTGTACCCGCGCACCGCTCCCACAAGCGCCAGGCCGATACCCTGATTGCCGCTGGTCGGCTCCACTATGACGGTGTCTTTGCCTATGAGGCCCTTTCTTTCCGCGTCAAGTATCATATTGTACGCCGTGCGGGTCTTTATGGAACCTCCCACATTCAGGCCCTCAAACTTTACGAGTATCTCGGCGGCATCAGGCTCAGCCATGCGATTAAGTCTGATTATTGGGGTATTGCCCACCGCGTCCAGAATATTGCTGCATATCATCTTTGTAAACACCCTCGTCGGAATTAATATTTTTGCCTCTCATTTCCCCGGAAACGCGAGCATACGCCGCGCCGTTATCTGAGTTCCCGTACTGCGTACGAAACACCGCCCACACTAAAATATATGCCGGAAATATACAAAACGGTATGGCCGGCGCCGAGCCTGTATCCGTATACCGGTGCACTGCACAATGTATATCGACACATTATAATATTTATTCGCCGTGAAATCAAGACCGCTGCACGGGCGGACGCAAGTATGTCACGGCTGTTACGGTCTGCAAAAAACAGCGTGGCAGTCTCCTTGTTTCCTTGCAGTCCTCTGACGAGGAAAACGGAGGCATCCCGCGGTCCGTTTCCCGTAAAGTCGCATTGAAACGTTACCGGTTTCTGCCGGCAATCCTTACGATAATACCGATCAGGATCTGAACGGCCGATATCCCGAGCGGGATAAATATCATGTACTTTCCTATTCGGCGCGTGTAATCATCGTCGCTTATAACGGCAAAAAGTCCAATAAACACGCAAATCATCAACAGCGCTGCAAAAATATCCATGACCAGCTTGATTACGGAGCGTGCTTTTTCGTTCTGCAATTTCTCGGGAACGATCCACCGCATCAGGCCGAACCAGCTGTCAATTATCCCGTCAAAAATCAGATCTGAAAAAACGTCAGACACCCCACGACAAAGCCTCCCCACTTGATCACCCCGGCCTATTGTATCATGAATCGCCCGATTCCACAACACCTGAAAAAGTGCGTGCAGCTGCAAAACGCCGGCAAAAGCCTACCGAGCGCAATGGGGCTGCTTACCGGGGGGAAATAGAGCATTGCAACAATCGATATTTTACTAAACTTTTTTGCGTTAAAGCGTATCCGTCACCGCACACATGTATCGTGCCGTCCGCCCGCCGCAAAAAGGCCAAAACGCAGTGCCGTCCGTTTCTCAAAAAACATTGGCGCTCTAGGCCGGTAAGGCGTTTAACAGTCAAGGCAGCCGCGTTGCCGTAAGCTGCGTTACGTGCCCGGGCTGCTGCCCGTTATCAAGGAAGAAAGGCAAGTCAAACGACTTGCCTTTCTTCCTTGTCATTCGTGTCCGAAAAAGAACTGGTCAAAAACCGAGGATTTTCTTTATTTTAGTTGTTATTACAAAATTTTTTTAATACTTCTTCTCTATTATCATCATAAATCAAAAATTTGTTCTCGCTTTTTGCAAATTCTGCATTCTCGATACAGTTAGCGTCAATCAAAACAATCGCTTTATCACAAATAGTATCTCCCGCAAGTTCATTAGCTTCTTGAACTTCTATTTCAATATACTCCTCAAGTGACATTATAATTCTTTTTTCGGTATCATCCTCTTCAACAACTTCACAACAATAATTCCACTTTTTCGTTTCGGGATTATATTCAAAAGAAAAAACGTTTGGAATGATAAGTGTATTATTGTAAACAAACCAACCATGTTCCAATGAATCATCGTCTGGGTTACAAATGAACTTTATCGGCAAATCGTTTTTTATAATTTCATTATAAATCTCAAAATTAACACCAGATGCTGCATAGAGTTTATATTTTTTATGCTCAGTTTTATAATAAAGTGACCTCTTGTACTTTATGTAATCCAATGGCAGCAAAAAAACAACACAAACGCCAAAAATCAAAGCAACTATCATAGCAAATAGTGTTTCAAAAAAATCGCCGATTTTGCATAAAATCTTTTTCATTACTTCACCGCCTTGGGTATATTATAGCATATAAGCGGCGGAGTCGCAATAATTATTCATTATTCATTAGCGCAAGCGGTTTCAATATTCAATATTCATTCGAAAATCCGTTCTATTTTAATGAATAATGAATGATGAAAAATGA
>CASDVX010000141.1 GCA_949284545.1 uncultured Eubacteriales bacterium | reverse complement strand
TTTCCCCTCAGGTCGCATAAAAACACGGGCGGGCTGCTTCGTTGCAGTCCGCCCGCTTTACGTATTCCGGTATTGCCCGGGGCATATGACGGGCATATGTTCCCGGCTTAAGCGGTTTGCCCGTCTCGGCCGTCCCGCCCGCTCAGTTTTCCTTTTTCTCCGCGCGCCTTATTTTCGGCAAAAGGGACACTCCCGCAAAGCCTATGGCCATTCCCGCCGCGCCCTGCAGGATATTGGGAACAAGCGACCCAAGCGCACCCGCCGGGGAATATATCAGGCTCTCAAAGGCAAAATACCCCGCTGTCATCACGGTCTCGCAGAGCAGAGCAGTGAGAAGTATCCTCACGGGCCCGGGCCGGCCGCCGCGGGCCCTCCTCTCCGTTGCACCGTCCGGAATATTTTCCCCCTCCGCCGATGCGGGGGAGGTTTTTTTGCCCGCCGATGGGGGTAATGGCTCTTCGCCGGTTGGAACGGCGGCCGCTTGTCCGAGACGTTCCCCGGCGACGCGCCCATATCCGGCGCTTAAACCGCGTACGTCGCCGCCGTCCTTGCACCCGTGTGCCCGGGCGGGGCGGCCTTCCCCTTTTTTAACCGTGCGTCCCCGCAGCAGCAGTCCGGCGATAAGCCCCATTGCCCCTTTTATTACCGCCGTAGCGGGGACGTATACCGCGTAGCCCGCCGCAAGGTCTGCGAGAGCGCTTCCCACGGCGCCCGCAACCAGGCCCGGCACCCCGCCCAGCCACGCGCCGGCAAGGATTATCAACCCGTCGCCGGCGTTTATGTAGCCCAGCGCGGTGGGGATGCGTATGAACCACGTTCCCGCAAATATCAGCGCCGCCGAAAGCCCGGACAGCGTAAGCTTCATTGTCCTGTTCACGGTGTTACCTCCTGCCCTTCCCGCCCCGCGGGAACTTAAAAACAAATCCGGCCGCCGAAAAACCGGCGGCCGGTGATTCTTTCTTTCGGCGTTTCCGTCGCCGCACGTCAGATCACGCGGAAACGGATAACACCGTCGACGCTTCTGATAGCGTCCGTCAGGCTGCCGCTGACTTCGCCCGTCACATCGATTATCGTATACGCGAAATCCTTTCTGGATTTGTTCACCAGGTTCTCAATGTTCAGGCCCGCGCCGGACAGCGCTCCCGTAAACTGGGCGATAAGGGTGGGAATATTGCGGTGCATTATACATATCCTCTTGTCCCCGGTCATATCGGCTTCCACGTTGGGGAAATTCACGCTGTTGCGTATATTTCCCGTGGTGAGGAAGGATATCAGTTCATCCGCCGCCATGCGCGCGCAGTTGTCTTCGCTCTCGGGCGTGGATGCTCCGATGTGGGGAAGGCATATGATGTTTTCCTCGCCCAGCTGCTCATCGTTTGCAAAGTCCGTCACGTAGCAGGACACCTTGCCGCTTCTCACCGCATCTATTATCGCGTCGGAATTCACCAGCTCGCCCCTGGCGAAATTGAGGATACGGACCCCGTCCCTCATGGCCGCGACAGCTTCCGCGTCAATGTAATTTTTGGTATCCGGCGTGTAGGGAACATGGATGGTTATGTAGTCGCAGTTTTCATATATCTCCTTGAGGGATGCCGCCTTTTTGACGGAGCCGGAAAGGTGCCAGGCCGCGTCCACGGAAATGAAATTGTCGTACCCTATGACCTCCATGCCCAGAGAGACGGCGGCGTTGGCCACAAGCCCGCCTATGGCTCCCAGTCCGATGACGCCCAGCTTTTTGCCCATTATTTCGGGGCCCACAAAGCTGCTCTTACCCTTTTCAATGAGCTTGCCGGTCTCCGCACCGTTTCCTTTAAGCGTTTTCGCCCATTCTATCCCCTGGACGATTTTCCTCGAGGATATGAGAAGCCCGCATATGACCAGCTCCTTTACCGCGTTGGCGTTTGCCCCCGGGGTGTTGAACACCACTATGCCGCTCTCGGAGCATCTGTCCACGGGGATATTGTTTACCCCGGCGCCCGCGCGGGCTATGGCCTTGAGGGAATCGGGGAATTCCATTTCGTGGAGAGACGCGGAACGCAGGATTATCGCGTCGGGATCGGTTATTTCGTCCTCAATAACGTAATCCGCGCCGAAACGGTTCAGCCCTACGGGGCTTATCTTGTTTTTGGTCTGTATTTTGAACACGGTGAATACCGCCTTTCGTTTTTTATTACCCGTCCGCAGGCGGGTTGTCTGCCATCCGGCGGGTCGCCGCTGCAGGCTGTCTTCCGAAAACCCGCCTGCGGGAACTTTTACCCGGGGCAATGCGCCGCTTTTCAGCTGTTTGCCTTTTCGAATTTCTCCATGAAGTCTACCAGCTTCTTTACGCCCTCTTCAGGCATGGCATTGTAAATGGAGGCTCTCATGCCGCCCACGGAACGGTGTCCCTTAAGGTTCACAAGGCCGGCTGCAGCCGCCTCGCTGACGAATTTCGCGTTGAGCTCGTCGCTTCCGGTGACGAAGGTTACGTTCATGACGGAACGGTCGCGGGGAAGCACGGGATTCCTGAAGAGCTTGCTCTGGTCAAGGTACGCGTAAAGCAGAGCCGCCTTCCTCTCGTTTATCTTCTTCATGTTCTCCATTCCGCCGATCTCGTCCCTCAGCCACTCAAGCACCAGCTTGCACATGTAGATGGACCAGCAGGGCGGCGTGTTGTACATGGAATCGTTGTCCGCCGCAAGCTTCCAGTCCAGCATGGCGGGGGTTATGTCCCTTGCCTTGCCGAGAAGGTCTTCACGCACTATCACTATGGTGAGGCCGGCAGGCGCCACGTTCTTCTGCGCTCCGCCGTAAACCACGCCGAATTTGGAAATGTCCAGCGGCTCGGAGAGGAAGCAGGAGGATATGTCCGCTACCAGAGGCACGTCGCCCGTGTCGGGTATGTAGGACCAGCGGGTACCGTAAATGGTGTTGTTAAAGCAGATGTGGAAATAGTCCGCATCGGGAGTGAAAGCAGCCTTGTCCAGATCGGGTATGTGGGTGAAGTTATCCTCTTTTGAGGACGCCACGGCCTTAACGTCACCGTATTTCTGAGCTTCCTTATAGGCCTTGGTGGAAAACTGACCCGACAGCACGTAATCCGCCTTGCCCGACCCGTTGAGAAGGTTGAGAGGCACGGCCGCAAACTGCGTGGACGCACCGCCCTGCAGGAAAAGGATCTTGTAATTATCCGGCACTCCGTATACCTGGCGCATGAGCTTTTCCGCGCCGAATATGATCTCCTCATATATCTTTGAGCGGTGACTCATCTCCATGACGGACTGACCCGACCCGTTGTAGTCGGTTATTTCAGCCGCCGCTTTCCTGAGGATGCTTTCGGGAAGCATACTCGGCCCCGCCGAAAAATTGTATACTCTGCTCATGTTCACAAACCCTTTCCTTAAATAAGATAACGGGCGACGGCCTTTTCTCCGCCCCGTTTCAGGCTTTAACCCCCCGGGGGACAGAATCCGCCCCCGTTTCCCACCATTATATGCCCTTTCCCTTTTCAAGTCAAGCGCGGGAAGGGCGGTTTTTGAAACTATTCGTCATTTTTCACGGCCTTATTTCAACGTCTCCCTTTTCGGCAGTCTCCCCGGCGGCGACGTTTTCACAGTATACCTTCAGTCTGCCTTCCGCCGCGGATATGACCGCTTTTCCCTCTGCATCCGCAGCGGCTCTGCGCAGTCCGACCGTCACGGAGGTCCCCGGCGGCGCGTACACCGTGACCTTCCGCAGTTTCCCCCCGAAAGCGGCCGAGTAAAATGCGTCGGCTATGAGGGCGTTGCCCGCCGTGTCCGGGTGAAGTCCGTCCGGGAAAAGGTCCGGTCTCCCCTTTGTAAGGGAATTCATGTCAACCGACGGTATCCCTCTTTCCGCCGCGCATTCCAGCTGACGGCGGCGTATCTCCCCGTTGACCCTTTCCCCCGTCCCGTCGGTGAGATAACACCGCGGCGACGTCGCCGCGATCATCCGCGGCCGGGAAGGCAGGGAGAGAAAGGAATCCGTAAGACGGGCGAAATCCCTTGAAAAATACTCCTCTATAAACGGGTAATCCTCCTCCAGCCGGTCGTTTGTCCCCAGCATGAACAGGACCGCGTCCGGGAGGAAATCCATCGCCTCCCGGTACTGACTGCTCCGACTGTAGGACCACGGGCTGTCAAATATGCGCAGGTGCGCGCCGAATTTTCCGAAATTGCGTACCTCGTAACCTTTTCCCAGAAGCGAGGCAAGCTGGTCGGGGTACGGCACTGCGTTCACCCCTTCGGTTATGGAATCACCCACGCAGGCCACCTTTATCCGGTTCACTTCGCCGTCTCCTTCTTTTTCCTGCGGCGTTCCCACAGCACTCCCAGGGCGATGAACCCGGCCAGCGCCACCACCGCTATCACCGCCAGCGTCACCGTGAGGTTCCCCCCTCCGAACCCCTCGTCCGGCATCACGGATATGTCCATGCCCGTGACGCGCAGGGGGCTCCCGTCGCTTTCGAGTATCTGAACCTCGTACATGGAAAAGCCGTAGACCGTAGCCCTCTTTATGCAGTCTATACGGAGATATCTTGCGTTCACTGCGTCAAAAAACACCTCGTCGGTGCCGCCGTCCCCTTCGGTCACGGAAGCTACCGTTGTGAAGTCCGTGCCGTTTTCAGACACAAGTATGTTGTAGCTCTCGCCGTAGGCCGGTTCCCAGAGTATGCGCGTCCCGCCTATCATGCGGGTCTCTCCCAGGTCAAAAAGTATCCACTGATTGTCTCCCATCTGCGCCTGCCACCGGGTCTCGGTATCTCCGTCGGCGGCCATGGGTGCGGTAAATCCGTCGGATTCAGACGACGCCGTGACCGTCGATCCCACCGCTACGTTCTGTCCGCCTTCTCCCATGAGAATTTTGCAGCTCCCGCTTTCCGATTCGGGTACGGTAAGGGTGCCGTACACGGACTTATATCCGTCCAGAGACGCGAAAAATTCATGCTCCCCCGGCAGGAGAGGGAGCACCGCGGTGCCGCTCTCGTTCGCCTTTATGCCTATCCTCCCCGCGGTGACCAGCGCTCCCGGGGTGGTTTCCGCCCTTACCCTGCATATCTTGCCGCCGAAATACTCCTCGTACACCGTCTGGGCTATTATGGAATAGCCGGACGCGTTCCCGTGGAGCCCGTCGGGGAAACATTCCCTCATGTCCGCCGTGGCGGCGTTCATATCTATAAGCTGCAGATCGTACTCCTGTGCAAGCTCCCGCTGATACTGGGCTATAAGGGTGTTTATCCTGTCCGGGTCCTGAAGAAGATAATAATAGGCGTACGGACTGGTCATCACAACCACCTTGCTGCCGTTGTCAAGGTACGGCTTTATGAGGTAGTTGTAATAATCCTCCTTGAAATACCTTTTGAGCGCCGTGGGAACGCTGCCCACGTCGTTAGTGCCCATCATGACGAAGACCACGTCCGCGTCGTACTCAAGGCTCTCTTTGTACTGAGCGGAATCGTACCAGAAATATGTACCGTCGCTTTCCGGCTCGTGCCTCACCGCCGCGCCGCCGAGACCGAAGTTCTTCACCTCGTACCCGTCGCCCAGAAGCTCCTGAAGGTACATGGGGTAATTGGTAGCCTCCGTGCCCGCCGTTATGGAATCCCCCACGCAGGCAACCTTCACGACCTCCTCCGCGGACACCGGCGCGGGTCCGGCCGACGCCGCCACCGCCGCGCACGCGAGGAGCGCCGCGACCGCCCTGAGTGATTTTTTCATCCGTATCCTTCCTTTCCCTGTTCCGTTTATTTACCGTTTGTTTGCGCGGGGCTTTCCCCGCAGACAACGTCATTTTGCGTTCTCGAGGAACTCGTTGAGCTCCGCTCCGAGAAAAAGAATGTACATGCAGAAATACAGCCACAGCATTATCACCGCCACAGCCGCAAGTCCCCCGTAAAGGCGGGAATAATCCGCCGTGTGAGAGGCGTAAAACGAGAATATCCCCGTGAAGGCTATCCAGCCTCCGGCGGCGCCCAGCGCGCCGGGAAGACGGGTCCGCAGCTTTTCCCTTTTTGCGGGGAGAAACGTGAATATAAGGAGAAACAGTCCCGTGAGCAGCGCCGCCGATATCACCGACCTGAGCCCTATCACAAGGAAAAGCCAGTCTTTTCCCGGGAAAAGACTTTGCAGCTTTTCGTCCAGACCCATCCCGAAAAGCATCAGAAACAGCGCCACAATGAGCATCCCGGCAAAAATAAGGGTGTACAGCGCGGAGTGGGCACGCAGGCGGAAATATCCCCGGTTCTCCTTTACCCTGCACACGGAATTAAGGCCCTGTATCACCGCGAAGGTCCCTCTTGAGGAGGACCAGACCGCGGTTATCACGCTTATGACCGTTATCCCGCCCGAGGAGCCGGACAGCATCTCTTCCGACAGGGCGCTCTGGAAGAATTCCGTCAAAAGAGGCGGAAGGACCCCGGAAACGGCCTCCCCCGCCTCGTCCATGTCCATAAGCACCCACGGGGCCGCCGTGAGCAGGAGAAGCATGAAGGGGACCGTGGCGAGCAGGGCGAAAAACGCGGACTGCGCCGCGAACGCCGACACGCTGTCCTCCCTCAGCCTTCTGAAAAAGCCTCTGAGGCGGGGAATGACCGTTATCGCCCCGTGTTTCCTGCAACTTTGTTTCATTTTATCATAAACCTCCGGGTTTGGCAACTTAAAGAAGAGTCGTCTCTGCTTTTCTTTCGCTGCAACCGTGGCAATGCGGCGAAAGGAGCGCCCCGCGGGTCCCCGGCCGGTTCCCGGCGGCGGAATCCCGGTTGAATCTTATGGCAGACGTAAGCGCCGGTGCCTCCGACGCGGGCGTGCGGGCCTTCGATGCGGGCGCGCAGAAAAGAATATGCCCGGCGGGGGCGTTTCTTGCACGTCCCTCCCCTGTTGTTTTGTTCCAGCCGAAAATATTCGGTCTTATTTAAGAGTTTTCCCTTTCGCATCTCTTTTATCCTTTCCGCTCATATTGCTGAAAACGCCCCGTGTAAGACCGGCGAAAGATGTCCGGACGCGAAAAGCAAAAAACGGCGTAATGCCGAAAAAGCGTATCCGCCGCGGATGCGGCGGAACGTGCGGCGCGGGGAGACAGCGAGGACGCGGCGGGGTAATCCGCGCGGCGGGACAGTTGGCGAAGCGGGACGACGCGGCGCGCGGCAATCCAACTGGCGGGAAAGAAGCGCGCGGCAAATGTGAAAAGACAAAGCATCGTGCGTGAAGGGTCGGAGGCAGCGGGGATGCGGCGGCGTGTCCTGACCGGCCAAAAAAGGCGAAGCCGGGCAAGGCTGTGGGAGAAGGCGGCGCGGCGGGCGATGTCCGTTATCCGGCCGGTACGGCAAAAAATCAGGCATGAACCGCCCGGGCGGCGGCGCGGATATTGCGGCGGGGTAATCCGCGCGGCGGGGTAATCCGCGCGGCGGCGTGTCCTGTCCGGTCGAAAAAGGCGAAGCGGAACAATATGGCGGACGCATGGCATATCCGGCGGCGCGGCGGACGGCGAAAATCGGTTGCGGGCCGCGCGGCGGACGGCGGACGCATGGCATATCCGGCGGCGCGCTGAAACAAAAAACGCCCGGCGCTTCCCGCACCGGGTAAGGTGACGATGCGCCGGACAGACCCGTTTTGCGCAAGGGTCGGGGGCAGATAAACGGAAGAAAATGCGGCACGACATGGGACGTCCCCTTTGCACAAGGGTCCGGGTCAAAATGTTCCTGACTA
>CASDVX010000140.1 GCA_949284545.1 uncultured Eubacteriales bacterium | reverse complement strand
TATTCCGAAAGAGTAACGGTAATCGTAAGCTCTTCGGTCTCATAGGTGCCGAACCTGTCGCCGGACGAGACCACACGCTGTATTACAAGTGTAAGGGTATCTCCCACACTGCTGTCATTAAGTATGTCTGAAACCACATCGGCGCTGGTCACAGCGACACCGTTTACGGTTTTTATCATGTCTCCGGATTTGAGCCCGGCCTTTTCAGCGTCGCTGCCTTCGGAAACGGAACTTATATACGTTCCTTGGGAGGGAACCCCATAATAGTGTACGTAGCTGTCCGAATAGATGTCTATCAGAGAAACGCCGAGCATTACACGGCCGCGGACATACCCGTAATTAAGCAGGTCCTCCATGACGGAAGTGGCTGTATTGATTGGAATGGCAAATCCCAGCCCCTCGATGTCTTCGCCGGAGGATTTGGCGTTTACGATGCCTATCAGCTCACCGGCAGCGTTGAAAAGCCCGCCGCCGGAATTGCCGGGATTGATGGCGGCGTTGGTCTGAAGGAGAGTCATACTCTGGCCGTCTATGGTTATCTGGCGTTCAAGAGCGGAAATGATCCCATCGGTTACCGTACCGCCGAGGCTTCCGAGGGGATTGCCTATGGCCACGACAAGGTCACCCACCGCAAGCGTGCTCGAGTCGCCGATAGTGGCAGCTTTGAGACCTGTGGCGTCTATGCTCAGAAGAGCGATGTCGGAGTTGCTGTCAGTGCCGATAAGAGTTGCGGCGTACTCCTCACCGGAGCGAAGGCGTACGGTTATTGTTGACGCCCCGTCTATCACGTGGTGGTTGGTGACTATGAGTCCGTCCTCGCGCACGATAACTCCGCTTCCGGCGCCCTCCACAACATACTGCTGCATGAACCCGCCGGAGGAAACCGTCTCCGTGGTTATTTCAACCACGGAATCCATCGTCATGGCGGCGATAGAGGAGACTGAATAGGCCTCATCGGACGAGACCGTCTCAAAGTGATATTCACTGACGTTCGCGCTTGCATCAATTCCCGCCGTACCGGTCGAAGAGGTGTCGGAGGAGGGGGTGCTCGTGCCCAGCCAACCGTTGCCGAGGAGTGTTCCGCACACGAAGAAAGCCGCACAAACGAATACGGAGGTCACGGCGAAAGCTATCCGTTTACCGGTCTTGTGACCGGAGGAAGGCTTCTGTTCCGGGGCAGTATAAGCAGGAGTGTACACATATGAAGATGTCTGCTGGGTATACTCATGCTGAGGAGTATCATTCTCAGACTGCGCATGCGTACCTTCGTTTGGCTCCGTGATATTCCTCTCATCGGGGCCGGTTGAGAAGTTGGGTTCGTATTCGTTGGTATTCATAACAAGAAACATCCTTTCCTGTGAGATATGTGAGGAGATAGCCGCTAAGGCGCTCCGCCGCATCGGGCCGGGTTTCAAAGCGCGAAACTCGCAGCGTGGCTCCGTGATCTCGTAAACTTGAACGACCGCCGCGCTTTTCTCCGAATACACGTCTGAGAGCATAAAGGGAGAGCGAGACCGGCAAGATATTGCATCTTTCACCGACACTGTGAGTATATCGCACAATTTTTAATAAATTTTGCTCAAAATGTCGCTGATATACCCGTTTTTGTGTAAACGATACGTAGAAATAAGGATATTTCTGCCATTAAGGAGGGACTGAGGGGTTACAAATTGTAACTATTTTTGCAAATCTTGTCCCAAACTGTTGCAATATAAATAGAAGTGTTATATAATGTGTACATTGTTGTAACCATTGTAACCATTTTGTATGGCTGCTGTGATATGAGTGCGAAAGGATGATATACGGGTGGAACGCAAGTCTGTGGTAAAACGGATCCTATCTGCCGCCGCCGCGGTGCTGGTGGCCGTTTCATGTTTTCCTGCGGTGGAGCTTACGGCATCCGCGGTTACTCCGAAAAACAAGATAAGGATAACCTCCGAGGAGACTTTCGAATACCTAATAGAGAAGGTGGAAAGCGAGACTTCGGCTTATATAGCCTCGAGGCTCAGACTTCTCATTTACGGTGACGATACTTCCAATATATATTACGTTGGGGAATCGTTCCCCAGCTCGAGTTCGTATCAGACGCTGAAGGACGGCGAGATAGGTCAGTCCATATCGCTGAGGAGCGCTCAGTGTTACGCTTACGCTGAGTGGGCGTACTATAAGTATTTCGGAGCATCAAGGTATGCCGGCGGAGGATATGTTGAATACGACAAAAATATAGTCTGCAACGAGACTAATCTGCGCAAGGCGGTGGCAGACGCCAAGTGCGGAGCTCACATACGCATAGCCGCCAACATCTCAGGTTACCAGCATTCCATATCATTTGTTACCACAGACGAGACCGGAGAGGGCTTCTACTATCTGGAAGGAACGTCGTATTCCGGCGTGAACGGGTACGTGGTGTGCCTTTCGTACGTGACTTATAAGGATTTTGCCGATGCATACGCCGGCAAAAAGATTAACTTTGTACAGCTTCCCGAAGAGTATCCCGAGTGCGACGAAGATGCGCAGCTTACCATTTACGACGCTAAGGTTCCCGTAAACGTTCAGAAGGGAAAGTCCTTTGACGTTATAGGCACCATAGTCATGTCGGACTGTGATATCACGTCTGTGACTGCCGGAGTGTATACACAGAGCGGGACAAAGGAATTTGAAGTGAGCGCCACACCTAATTGCGGAGCATTCAGATTCGGGAAATTACTTGACGGGGACATGCTGTTCAGTAAGCTTGATACCGGGACCTATGTGTACAGACTCACGGCAGAGGACGAGAGCGGAGCGGAAGTGGAGCTTGAAAAACAGTTTACCGTCTCTTCGTCGGCGTCCTCATATATCACTGAAACGGTGTACAGTTATGCCATGTCCCCGCTGGACAAGCCCGAGTATTACGAGGCACCCGCGCTCACCGAAGTTTATACGCTTCCCGATGAGGAGAAGGGAGAGGTTTCCGAGCTTAAGAGCAGCACGGTGGTCGAAGCGGTGGGAACGTACACTGCGGCTGACGGCACCGTATGGCTGAACATAGGTAGCAAGCAGTGGATAAAGAAAGAAGGGCTCACGGCGCACGAGCATTCCCTCTCAGAAACAGGCCTATGCACGGCGGAAGGATGCGAGTATGACGCCACGCCGGAGCCCACGGCAATGTCGTCAACCTCATTTGCCGCCATTTCGGCGACGGCCATCATGAGCAGGCCGTACGACACGGAATCACAAAAGCTGAGCACTTTGGCGGCAAACAGCCTGATAACTGTGACGGGCAAGGTTACGAATGTAAACAGGGAGACGTGGTACCGCACCGGAAACGGGTACGTGCCCGCGTCCGCCGTAGATACCATAAGCGGCATATCTGTTGCCTCGATGCCCAACAAGACGGAGTATTACGCAGGGGACAGCTTTGTTTCCACGGGACTGAAGATAAAAGTCCGGCTTACAGGTGGAAAGAGCTTCGAAACCTCCGACGGTCTGACATTTTCTTACAATTTCAGTACGGCGGGAATCTCGAAGGTAACGGTTACCTACGGAGGCAAGCAAACGTCCTTCACCTGCACGGTCAAACCTGTTGCGGGCAAGGAGACATGGAAAGTCACCACAAGTGACGGAGACAATCTGAATATAAGGACCGGCCCAGGCACTAACTACGGTACGGCCGGCAAATATGCAGACGGTACGGTAGTTACGATCACGGACATCGTTTCCTCAGACGGAGACCTGTGGGGCGAAACGGATGAGGGATGGATAGCTCTGGAGTACTGCACGTATGTAAGCGGGTATATGTACGAGATACGCTATGACCTTAACGGCGGAGACGGGGACAGGATATCGAGCACGTACAAGAGGTACGGCCAGAGCGTGACCCTGTCTAACATCGAACCCGAGCTTGACGGGTACGTTTTCCTGGGCTGGGCGACTGACGACGAGGCTACCGAGGCGCAGTATGCACCGGGCGATACGTATAAGGCCGACTCATCGGTCACCCTCTATGCCGTGTGGAGCAGAAACGTGTACATTACGGGAGAAGTTTCCGTGTCGGGCACTCCCGCATACGGAAACGTGCTTAATCTTGACGCGTCGATGGTTAAACCGGCGGGCGCGGAATACCGGGTGGAATGGATAAGGATAGACGATAACGGCGAAACAGTTATCGGGACGGGAAGCACCTACACGCCTACCGCGGCGGATATAAACTGCGATATTGCGGTGCGTATAATAGGCATAAACGATTATGTCGACGAGATAGTGAGCGAGTTTGTGACCGTAACAAAGAAGGAGGGCGAAAAGCTTTCTGCTCCCGCGGCGGAGACGATAACCTCCACGTCAATAGAGCTTCGCGCCGTGAGCGGAGCGGAGTATTCACTAAACAACGGGCCGTGGCAGACGTCCCCCGTATTTGACGGACTTACTCCAGACACATCATATACGGTGCGTATCAGAGCGGCGGAAACCGCCACGTCTTTCGCGGGCACCGCTTCATCTGCCACATTCAGGACCAATAAAAAGGTGCCGGACACACTCACATCATCAAAATTCACGGTAAACACTGCCGGCAAGACGGTCAGCGGCATATCCGCGGGCTTTACGGCTGACAGATTCCTTGAAGCTTTCGGTGAAGAGGGATATATTTCCCTCGTAACCGCGGAGGGACAAGCCGTTGAGGGCGATGTCCTCGTGGGTACCGGCATGAAGGTAGTACTCAGCGACGGCGACGTGGTGTCCGCCGAATATACGGTCATGGTAACGGGCGACGTGAGCGGCGACGGGAAAATAAACATAAGCGACATGGTGGCGATACAGGCGCATATCCTCGGCAAGGAAACCCTGAGCGGGTTTGCGGCTACGGCCGGAGACATCAACGGCGACGGTAAGATAAATATAAGTGATATGGTGGCGCTGCAGGCGCATATCCTCGGCAAGGAAGAAGTAAAACCGCGCGCGGTGTGATTCTATGGAGGTCCGTATAAATGAAAAAATTTGTTTCCGTACTGTTGATGCTTGCAATTACGGTATCTATCTGCACTGTAGTGTCCTACGCGGCGCCATCGGCAAAGCTTACAGGAGCTTCCACTCTGCGCGCAGGCGATACGCTTACCCTTACCCTAAACGTGACAGCAACCGAATCTCACGGGATTGAAGGAGAACTCAGCTATGACAGCGACCAGCTGGAGTACATGGATTCATCGAGCCTGATTTCCGGCTGGACTGCACAGTACAATGAAGACACGGGTAAATTTTTCAGTTTGGATTCATTGTGGGAGACGCCGATAAAGAAAAGCACCAACGTGCTGCGCATAAGATTCAAGGCAAAATCGTCGCTTGAGTCCGGCGAAACCGTCAGGGTGACGGCAAGCGTGGTTGTAGCTGAGGAAGAAGGCGGCGACAGCAACCTCTCTGCTTCTTATTCCGTAAAGGTAGCCGAGCCCCTTTCGGGCAATGCTAATCTGAAGAGCCTTTCCGTGGAAGAAGGTACGCTCACCCCGGCATTTTCCTCCTCGGTCACGGAATATTCCCTGAGCGACGTGCCGTTCTCGGTATCGGAACTCAGCGTAACCGCAAAAGCCAGCGACGACGGCGCGAAAGTATCCATATCGGGCAATAGTTTGGCTGTCGGCGCGAATACCGTCACGATTACCGTTAAGGCGGAGGACGGCACGCAGAAGAAATACACAATAAAGGTGACGAGGGAGCAGGACCCCAATTATGTTGCGTCCTCTGACGCGACCATGTCGGACATCAAGCTTTCAGCGGGTACGCTGTCGCCGGTGTTTGCTCCGGACATACTCGACTACATAGTCTATGTGCCCTTTGAGACGGAGAGCATAAGCATTTCCGGAACGGCGTCGGACGATAAGGCCGCAGGAGTCACCGGGGTAGAGGACGCCGAGCTGGCTGAGGGTGAAAACGTGTTTTCCGTTGTGTGCAGGGCTGAAGACGGCACCGAGCAGACATACGCCGTGACGGTCATGCGTATGCCGCTGTATTCCGGAGCGGAGGAAGACGGCAACAACAGCGAGGGTACCGGAACATCCCAGCCGGGTGACGATGTGCAGTCGACCGTATCGGGTGAAGTAACGTCAGAGGTCGAAGGGACAACGTCGGAGCCGGAGAACAACGACGGAAGTAACGGACTGCAAATAGTGATTTATGTTGCGCTGCTTGCGGGCGGTGTGGTGCTCGGAATACTGCTGTGCACAGGCATAGCGGCCGTGAGGAAAAACGGGAAAGCATCAAAAAAAGAAAGCGGTTCTTTTGAGAAGACCGCTGAAAAAGGCAGAAAAAAAGAAAAAAACAAGTTTGAGTTTAAGGATAAATGATCCGGGCGAATTTCAAACATAAAACTGTAAAACGCGGACCGTACAAACGTACGGTCCGCGTTTTGAGTAGAGGTACTTAACAAAAGCCTGCCAGAGCAAGCCATGCTCACAGCGATCGATATTTTTTCAGCCCGCGTCGCCTGCGTGTCACTACATACTGCTTTTGCCTGCAAATACGCCGCGCCCACGGCCGGGCACGCCGACGCGCGCAACCGCCTGCGACATCGTCGATGTCAAGCCCCGAGTCTGCGGTCTGCAGCGGCGGCTCGGTAAAGCAGCGAAAAATCCTGCGGCAACATGCCCGCACGCAAAGATTTGCTAGACGGAACCATCAACAAATATCAGTCTTTAGAACCGCCGGGAGCTACGTACTCGCGCCTGTCCTGGCCGATGAAAAACACAGCGACCGTTCCGGGACCCGTGTGGCTGCCTATTGTAGTGCCTATGTTGTTTATGAGGACCTTTCCGTTCAAATGGGGAAACCTTTCCTCGATCATAGCCGCGACAGCCTTTGCGTCGTCCAGGCACGCAGAATTGCTTATAAAGCACTTGCCGTTATAATCGGTGCCGTTATCAGCACCCTCAACCATGCGCTGAACTATG
Source organism: uncultured Eubacteriales bacterium (assembly GCA_949284545.1). Taxonomy (GTDB): domain Bacteria; phylum Bacillota; class Clostridia; order Oscillospirales; family CAJFTT01; genus CASDVX01. Next base: position 2,205 of record CASDVX010000140.1, on the reverse strand, counting down.
GCTGAAATCACACGCTTTTTGGTGCGTATCTTGTACCTTGGCCTTAGGCGTCCGTACTTATCCACATTGAGGAGTGGGCAGATATCAAAAATACCGCCCATCCATCCGGCAGCCTTTGATATTCTGCCGCCGCGGACATAAAAGGTGAGGTCAGTGGAGAAGAACCAGTGATTGACCTTGTAACGGAATTCACTTGCCCATTTAAATATTTCGTCTATCGACATGCCCGCGTCGCGCCTGTCAGCGATCTCGTCCATCAAAAGCCCGTAACCTGAAGAGGCCCCCAGTGAGTCAAGGACAAGGAGCTTGCGGTCGGGAAACTTATCCTTGAGGGCGTTGACAGCCATCATTGCCGAGTCATAGGTCCCCGAGATGCCCGAGGAAAGACAGACATGAAACACGTCTTTACCCGCGGAAAGAAATCTGGAAAAATATTCTACATATTCCCCTGTGGTTACCTGGGAGGTCTTGGTCATGGCGCCGTCCTTCATCATCTGATAAAACTTATCAAACGGTATCGACTTTCCCAGATCGTCGCTGTGCTCCTGCCCGTTGATAGAGTAGTGGAAGCACAGGTACTCTATATTTCTCCTCTTAAAATGCTCCTCCGAAAGATCGGCGGTGGAGCAGCAGCTGACAACATAGTCGTTCATATTCCTGATCTACCTTTCATGAGTATAATGTGCGGTTACTACGCTTTACAGCGATAGCGTTCTGAACGCTAAGACCGGTACACGAATCCGCCTGTGTGACGCACCTACCGAGGCACCTATACGATTCACATTGAGGAACCGAAGAAGAGATCTGTGCGCATGGGACAGCTGCCGGATGCGCTGCCCCAAAAGGCGTGTCCCGGAGTAAAGAAACACACCGTCGCCGGGCAGGATGACCGACGCTGTGTGTCGCCGCAAGTTCCGGTTGAGTATAGCATTTTTTTGTGAAAGACGCAATCTATTTATATGAAAATATTTCCACAAAACAAAACTGTGCGGTAGAGGAAACGATTCGGACTATAAAAAAACAAATACCGCTCTACTAACAGTAGAGCGGTGGGTTTATTTTAAAAATTTCTTGCGCTGCCTGACGTTAAACGACAGTATCACTATGATTTGAGCCGGCACGCCCAGCAAAAACAGTTGCCACCAATTTCGGTCCAAAAAGCAGAGGTAAACAGCCAAAATAATACTCCATATAAACAGAGATATAAAGAGGAAATTACCCAGCTTCTTTCCCCACACAACGTTCAGTATCATCACTACCAGAATGGAAACGGGCAACGCAACCACAAATATCTGCCACAAGAAGGCAGACATGTTGATCCAAAAGACGACGAATACCAAGAGTGCAAGAGCCCATATACCGAAGAAAGCAATAAGCGTTATCATCTTATGATTGTAACCACGTTCCTGTACTGTCGGCAGTTGTTCGTTGTGTGTGTGTTCTGACAGTATGTAATCCACACTCACTCCAAATATTTCCCCGAGCCTTTTCAGAACGAAGGCATCCGGCAAAGCCGCAGCACGTTCCCATTTTGACACTGATTTATCCGAATAATTTAGCTTCTCGCCCAGCTCCGATTGCGTCATGCCGGCCGATACTCGCAAAGATGTTATGTTGTCTGCCACAATTTTTTTCAGATCAGACACTGTGAGTCCCCTTTCGTAGGAAAATCCCGCACAAATTTTACCATACGTAAAGTCAAAATGCAACAGCGGAAATGGCGCACCAATGGAGCAAAAAGCCGGCCGCGGTCCCAACACGGGTAAAAGCCGGAAAATAAAACGCTCGGTATCAGCGGCCCAGCATACGGGAAAGTTCGTCGGCGTAAATTACCCGTATCCCCAGTGAACGAGCCTTGTCCAGCTTGCTGCCGGCCTCTTCTCCGCATATGACGTAATCGGTCTTTTTGGAAACGGACCCGGTAACGCGGGCGCCCAGGCTGCGCAGAATATCCGAAAGCTCGTCGCGGCCGTAATCACTAAACGATCCTGTAATAACGCAGGTTTTGCCGGAAAATTCACTGTCCGACACGGCAGGAGAGGCTGCGTTTTCGGCGAAAGAAAGGCAGGGCAGCAGTAATCTGACGGTGCGCATGTTTTCCGCGTCGGAAAACCAAGCGTGTATCTGTCTGTTTGTGATCTCGCCGAAATTTTCGAGGGCGGAAAAATCATACTCTCCCGTCGCGGCATTGAGAAAGGCAGACAC
>CASDVX010000139.1 GCA_949284545.1 uncultured Eubacteriales bacterium | reverse complement strand
GTATCCACGAACCGTTCCCCGGAAGAGGGACTGGAGGGCCAATAGGGTATGTCCGGTGCGTAAGCGTCCATGGCGTCCTTGAGGATGTGCTCGAATATTTCTATATAATCCGCCGTGAGGCGCTCGTTATTTTTCAGACCGTAGTCCACAAAAACCTGTTCAATCTCATTATTTCCGCACATAAGCGCGAGGCTGGGATGAGAACGAAGCCGCTTCAGGTTCTGTTCCGCCTCGGCGGTTATGTTTTCCCTGAGCTCGTCTGTCAGAAGATATCCCGAACAGGCGAACATGAAATCGTGCCATATCAGCAGGCCGCGTTCGTCGCATATGTCCATGAAATAGTCCGGAAGATAATAGCCGCCCCCCCACACCCTGAGCATATTGAAGTTTGCAAGGATGCAGTTGTCGATGAGCTCCGTAGCGGTATACCTGTTTATGCGAGGAATAAGGCTGTCTTCGGGGATATAGTTTCCGCCCATCGCGAAAATACGCACGCCGTTAATTTCAAAAGCAAATTCACGGCCCCACTGATCGTCTTCAGTGCACAGAGCGACGGTGCGAAGCCCTATCCTGAGACTGCGGCTGTCGGCAAATGCGCCGTTGACAAAGAGGGATACCGATACGGTGTAGAGAGGTTGTGCGCCGTACCCGTTAGGCCACCAAAGCTGAGGATCCTTTATGAGCAGTTCGCCCTTGCCGTTTTCGTCAAGAGATATGAACGTTCTCTGTCCGTCCGGCGAGGTGACGCAGACCTCCGCCGAATGGGGGCCGAACGCGCATACCTCAGCGGATATGAGGAGTTTCACCGTACCTGAAGAATCGTGCTGCTGCCTTACCTCCAGGTCGGAAATCTCCCCGTCGCTGTAAGCGGTGAGCAAAACGTCCTTGTAAATACCCATATCGGGAAGACGCGGACCCCAGTCCCAGCCGTTCATGGAAGCGGTCTTGCGCAGCCTTGCGTGACCGCCGCCGAGATGTTCCATGCCCATTTTTTTAAAGCCGTTATTCAGCTTTCTGGTATACTCAACAGGCGAATTGAAGTGGAGCCGGAGCCTGTTCCCCTCGGGAAGAAGCACGCCCTTCACATCGTAATCATATCTCCTGTGCATGTCCGACATGCGTCCCAGGAAGGTGCCGTTGAGAGTAACGTCCACCACCGTGTCCGCACCGAGGAAGGAAAGCCGCTGAACCTTTTCGGATACCGCCTTTTCACCCGCGTCAAACTCGAGAACCGCATCCGAATCCGTCTCGCTCATGGCCGCGGCGGCGTATTCGTTGTCGCGGTAAAAGGGGTCGCCCATGTACCCGCGCTCAAGAAACAGGGAATACATGGAGAACGGGACGCAGCAGTCTTTCACGGTAACGTTGCCGTGAGAAAACACCCACCCGGAGTTAAGCTTTGTGACATTCATTATAGTAATACTCTCCCTTGCGGAAATGATGTGCATATTATATCCCCTGGCACGGGGCAAGTCAACACGGCGGGGGCATATGCGGACTGAATATTTTGCCCGTGAGACAGCGGGGATGCAGGCAAAAACTGCGCCGGCAAGACCTGATACAGGTCTTGCCGGCAGAAAAAGACCGGGCAACAGCGCAACCGCAAAGATTACGCCGCTTCGACGTTGGGGAGAAGTATCTCCTCAAACTCGCTTCTGTCTATCGGGCCGAGGATGGTTTCCCACGGGAGCACATCATCATCGTCTATACAGGTGAAGCATTCTCTTATTATCACGCACAGATATCGGGCCTTCATGAGAAGATGTTCCCCGCGTATGGCGTCCGGGTCATCGTCAAAATATCCGCGCATAAGGTACTCCATAACTCTGGCGCGGTCCTCGGTGGGAAAGGTTTTGGAGTATGCGTCCACAAACCATATGCGGCTGTCAATGCCCTCGGCCATAGTGTAGTTGATGTTTGATATTATGTTGCCGTACTTATCGTTGTAGGAATAGTAGTACGTTATGCCGTCAGGAAGCAGGTCTTCCCACGCGGAGATATAGGGTATCCCGGTCTCGGCTTCCGCCGCCTCCAGCTTATCGTCCATTATGTGCATGAGCTCGTGGACCATGGTGGTGTCAAGCTCATCGAGGGAATAGCTTATATCCGCAACTATCACCCTGGTGGAGCCGCTGGTGAATGTGAGCCCGATAGCCGAATCTATCCCCGTCGAGGTTATGGGGTAGAGCGAGCCGGAAAGGTACAGGTCTATGGACCTAACCTCACCTGCATACATCTCTGGTATCATACCGTCGGGATAAAGAGCCAGAGTATCAGAAACGGAGCGCACCGCACTGAGAATGGTGTAGGGATCGGTCACGGTCTTGGACAGGTATCCATCCGACTTGAAATCATTGCCGTTGAGGCCGTAGTATACGGAGACACCGTATTTCTCCTTAAGCGCAGAACACGTGTTCTCGATTTCCGCAGTTACCTCGTCATCGCTCATTATTTCCGCTTCAAGCTCGGAACTGTCGCCGTCAAGAAATTTCCACAAATAGAAGCCGTCTCCGTCCGAAAGGACGACATAACCGTTTTCGCTTATCACGGGCGATGGGAACAGACTGCTTACGGACATATCCAGAGAATAAAGCTTCTGTGAAGCAAGATCGGCGACATACAGCAGGTTTCCTTCGCTGCCGTAATCATAACTCGAGTACACAAGACAGCCGTGTGTATAGTCGACGGCGGTGAAAGTGGACGCGTTTTTGATGAACGCGGTGACGGTAGGTTTTACGGAAGGACTCACAGCCATGATGTCGGTGTCTGTGGAATCGCGCAACAGCAACCCGATGCTTACGGCGGAAAGAGTATTTGACATATCGAACCAGGTTATTTCAAAGGTGCCCCCGTCTATGCGCGCGACATGAGGAGAGGAAGACCCGGTGAGATAGAAATCCCCCTCGTACGAGAAGCATTCATATACCGGATACTTCGTTTCAAACACGGCGACATTTTTACCGGCGGACATATCGGTGACGGTTACGGAACGGCCGTCGTCCGAACGGCTCAACAGATACTTGCCGTCTTCGGATACCGCCCAGCATACGAGGGAAAAATCGCCGCTGTCCATGTCTGCGCAGTAGGAGTGGATGAGCTTAAGGGAGGAATCGTAAATGTCGAAAATCCCCTCGGCGTCATTGACTACGCAGACCCTGTTTTCAGAGAGAAGGGATACGTACACCTCACCGTCAAAACGCTTGCGCGCGGTAACGGCGCCGGCGGAGATATTGTATATCACGGCCTCGGCGTAGTCATGGCCGGACCCGTCCCCGATATAAACGCCTTCTGTGAGCAGAAGAGTGTTGCCGCAGATCTGCATGTTAGAAGGGAACATGTCGGACGGCACGTCGGGGATACGGTACAGCCCGTTTTCGGTTTTCTCAAAGGAAGACGGCAGGGAGATGCTTGCCGCGGAAATGGATTCCGGCCACGCCGGTTCATCCTCCGGCGGAGTTTCGTTTCCGCTATCGCCGTCGGAGGAGGTATTTCCCGAGGATATTTCTCCCGAAGCGTCGCCGGTACCGTCCGACGTCCCGCCGCCGGGAAGACTGCTCACGCCGCCGCTTTCGGGTACGCAGGCGCAGAAAGAGAGGAGCAGCGCGGCCGCAACAATGAGAGAAAGCAGCTTTTTCATTTCAATACACCGTCCTTCCGATAAAGAAAAACCGTAGTCCGGACAGCGCGCCCGTGTGACGTACCTGTCCCCTGTTACGGCAATTATACATTTTTTTTCCTTGTAAGTCAACACGGACATGCAGTCAGAAACGGAACGCTTTTGTTGATAACGGGCGCAAACTGTGGTATCATGTACGTACGGTGCGGCGGGTCGGACGAGAGCAACCGCACGGACGGCGGCTGGGGCGGGCCTTGCAGAGCGGCACGATGTAAGCGCATTTACAGAAGGGGATGACGGGCGGTTTGGAGATATACTTACTGATGACGGCGGCGGTTATTTTGGCGTGCGTGGCGGTAAACAGGATATCGGGCAAGCTGGGGGTTCCGGCACTGCTTGCGTTTATTCTTCTGGGGATGCTGTTCGGCTCCGACGGACTGGTGAAGATACCCTTTGAGGATTATGCCTTCGCCGAGACCATATGCTCTACGGCTCTCATATTCATCATGTTTTACGGCGGCTTCGGAACAAAATGGAGCGCGGCCCGCCCTGTCGCGGCGCAGGCCGTACTGTTGTCTACGCTGGGGGTGGCTGTGACGGCGGCGCTGGTCGGCGTGTTCTGCCGATTTGCCCTCGGAATGACATGGGAGGCGGGTATGCTCACAGGGGCGGTAATAGGTTCCACGGACGCCGCGTCCGTGTTTTCCATCCTGAGGTCGAGGCGTCTCAGTCTGAAATACAATACCGCC
>CASDVX010000138.1 GCA_949284545.1 uncultured Eubacteriales bacterium | reverse complement strand
CGCCGTAGTTTTTCACCGTGAACCTGTCGCCCAGCAGGTCCGCAAGCACGGCCGGATATGAGCGCCGGGACGGGTCCGACGACTTAAAGCCCTCGGTTATGGAGTCTCCCACGCAGCCCACGCTTACCCTGCCGTTTTTTTCAAGGATACGGGCAACGCAGGGGAGCATTTCTCCCTTTATCATGCAAACACGTCCTTTTACGGAAATTAATGTAAAGACAGCACCGGAAAATCCGCTCCGGCCATGAGATTATAACCCATCCGCAAACATCAGTCAAGGAATATACCGGAGTAGAACGGGACAAAAAGGCACGGTCCGCACGGCAGAGGGGGGGAGAGCTTCATACCTTTTTGTCCGCGCCGCCCGGGCTGCCTTTGGGGTTGCCGCGCCGCCCGGGTTAATTCCCCGTTTCATTGTGCGGGAGGCCTTGAAATCGCATGTTCATGCTGCCTGACGTCTCTCCGCCGTGTATGGTTACGGGAGGGACCCGCCTGTCCTGCGCCGCGCCGGGGAAGCATGTGAAAAGCAAGGATGCCGGCCAATGGGAAAGCTGCACAGGGGGAAACCGGCCGCGCCGTCCGGGCTGCCTTTGGGGTTGCCGCACTGTCCGGGCCGATTCCGGGGTTACCGTCATGTGCGGAAAAAGGCGGCAAAGAGAAAAATTTTTCAACATTACGCGAAAAGGTTAAGTAATCGGCAAAACGGGACAGTAAGTGAAGGGCAGGACAGGAAACCCGGCGGAAAGGCAGGAGAGCTCATGGAAAACACGTTTGAGGCACAGGCTCCGGGCATGACCGGAGGAGACGCCGCGTGCGGCGGCGTCCGCGGGGAGAAAACTGGGGCGGAAAGCGGCGCAGAGGCGGGGGAGAGGACCGATATTTTCGTCGGAGAACTCCCGTCCGCGGGAGACCGCGAAGCCTGCGGCATCGGAGAATCCCGGTCCGCGGGAGACCGCGAAGTCGGTGGTGTCGGAGAATCCCAGTCCGCGGGAGACCGCGAAGTCGGTGGTGTCGGAGAGCCCCCGCCCGCGGGAGACCGCGCCGGGATTGCGGCTCTGTGCGGCGGCGTCGGCGGTGAGAAAACGGGGGCGCGGGGAAGTACGGATAATACGATACCCGCAGGGGAGCCGTTTCATACGGCTTTTCCGAAAACGGTGAAGACCCGGGGCCCGGGAGGGCAGGGGCGCGGCCTGACCAAACGGCAGGAGGACTTCTGCCGGCTGTACGCGGAGCTTTTGTCCCCGGCGGAGGCGGCGATACAGGCGGGATATTCCGCGGAGGGCGCGCGGCTGACCGCGCTCAGGCTTCTTGAAAACCGCCGTGTGAGAGAGCGCATCAATTCCGTGATCGGGGAAAAGCAGCTGAGCAATATCCGGGAAACGGCGCTGCGCGGGCTGTGCAGAGCGGCGCTGGCGGATCCGTCCGGCGCGCTCCGCCTTCTCGACTGCGGGGACGAGGGCGTATCCAGGGCGGCGGAGGGCGCCGAGCTTCTCTGCATAAGCGAGATAAAAAAGCAGAAGGGCGGCGGGACGGAGATAAAGTTCATAGACAGAGTAAAGGCCCTGGAGACCGTGTGCAGGTTCGCGGACCCGGAGGGAAACGGGAAAACGGGCATAGACGACCTGATAAACGCGGTGAAAGCGTCCGCGGCGGGAGACGGTGGGGATGAAGCCTGAGAAATTCTCGAAAAAGCAGCTCAGGCTTTTAAGCTGGTGGTGCGACGGCTCGCCGTGGAGCGGGCGCGACGGGATAATATGCGACGGAGCCGTGCGCAGCGGGAAGACCCTGTGCATGTCACTGTCCTTTGTCCTGTGGGCATTTTCGGCCTTCGACGGGCAGAGCTTCGCCCTTACCGGTAAAACGGTGGCGTCTCTTCGCAGAAACCTGGTCACGCCCCTTGCCTCCATGCTGTCGGATATGGGTTTTTCCGTGGGCGACAGTGTCAGCAGGAACACGCTAACCCTCTGCTGCGGCGGGAAAATCAACAGGTTTTACCTTTTCGGGGGAAGGGACGAGGGGTCCGCTTCCCTGATACAGGGCATAACACTGGCGGGGGTGCTGTTCGACGAGGTGGCGCTGATGCCGCGTTCCTTCGTGGAGCAGGCGCTGGCCCGGTGTTCCGTGCCCGGGTCCCGTTTCTGGTTTAACTGCAATCCCGATAATCCCGCCCACTGGTTCTACCGGGAATGGATAAAAAAAGCCGATGAAAAAAACTGCCTGTACCTTCACTTCACCATGAAGGACAACCCGTCCCTTACCCCGCAGGTGAGACGGCGGTACGAAAAAATGTACAGCGGGGCGTTTTACCGGCGTTTTGTCGGCGGCGAATGGGTGGCGGCGGAGGGAGCGGTGTATCCTTTCTTTTCCGGGGAAAATATCAGGGAAACGCCGCCACCGCCCTACGAGGACTGCGCCGTGTCCTGCGACTACGGCACCGTGAACCCGGCGTCCTTCGGCCTGTGGGTGAAAAAGGACGGGGCGTGGTACCGGGCGAGGGAATATTACTACGATTCCAGAAGAGAGGGGACGCGCCGCACCGACGAGGAGCATTACGCCGCCCTGAAGGAGCTCACGAGGGGATACTCCCCGCGGTTTGTAACGGTGGACCCGTCGGCGGCCAGCTTCATGGAATGCATACGGCGCCACGGGGAATTTGCCGTGACGCCCGCAAAAAACGACGTGGTCGACGGGATAAGGCGGGTGTCCGACGCCCTTAAAAGCGGGGAAATATTTATAGATCCCGGCTGCGCGGACTGCATAAGGGAATTTTCCCTCTACGTCTGGGAGGAGGGAGCCGCCAAGGATTCCCCGAAGAAGGAAAACGACCACGCCATGGACGATATACGGTACTTCGTCGCGGCGGCGCTTCACAGGGACGACGGATTTTTCGCCGTGTCCGTGCCCAGAGGCGGCGAAGAACCGGAAAGGAGAAAAGCAAGTGGGATTTATTGAAAGAATAGGGAAGCAGAAGCGTGAGCTTTCGGTGACCTCCGGAAGCCCTTCCCCGGCGGGCTTTGAGTACATACGCGGATATTCGCCCCTGAGAGAGGCGGATATCAGGCTGTACGACTCCATGAGGGAGGCCATACCCGTAATCGATGCGGCCATAAGCATGAGCGTGCGCCTTTGCGGAGGCTTCACCGTGAAAAGCAGCGCTCCCGCAGCGGACGCCGCGCTGAAAAAATTCAAGGATACCGTCATGGTAGGGGCGACGGGGGCGGGACTGGAAGCGTTTCTGTCCACGTATCTCAGCGGACTTCTCACCTACGGCAACGCGGTGGCGGAGATAATCCCCACGTGGGATGAAAACGTCTGCGCCCTCTACAACGCCGATCTGAAAAACCTGGAGATAAGGGAGAAAAACGGGGGCATGACGGCCGAGATATGGGTAAAGGAGCCGGGAGGAAGCAAAAAGCTCCGGTATCCCGGACTTATCGCATTCACCGCTCTCGACCCTCCTCCCGGCAGATGCACCGGCGTTTCGGTGCTGAGGGGACTGCCCTTTGTAAGCGGAATACTCCTCAACGTTTTCGAAACGGTGGGTAAAAACTGGGAAAAGGCGGGCAACGTCAGGTACGCGGTAACGTATAAGCCGGGGGGAGACCCTCTGGACAAAGCCTACGCCAAGGACAGGGCGCGTTCCATAGCCGAGGAATGGGGAAGAGCCATGAGAAGCCGCGACGGAGGGGACTTCGTGGCGGTGGGGGACGTTTCCGTAAAGGTCATCGGAGCCGAAAGCGCGATACCCGACAGCTCCGTGCCCGTAAGACAGCTCATGGAGCAGATTATATCGAAGCTGGGCGTTCCGCCGTACATCCTGGGTCTGAGCTGGTCGTCCACCGAAAGGATGAGCGGCGAGCAGGCGGACATATTCACAAGCCTGCTCACAAGCTATCGGCGTGCCGTTACACCGGCTCTGGAACAGATATGCCGCACATATCTCAGGCTCGCGGGCGTAGCCGGGGACGTCACCGTGGAATGGGGAGACATCAATCTCAAGGACGAGCTGTGCGAGGCTCAGGCGGCCTATTACAGAGCAAGAGCGGCGGAAGCGTACGCCGGGGCCGGAGAAAGCGGTGCGGAGGACGAAGGCGGAGAAGATACGAAAGACCCAGAGAGAGCTTCCGCGGAAAATTCCACGGAAAATTCAACGGAAAATTCCGCGGGAAAATCCGCGGGAAGGAAGGCCCGCGTTGACGCGCCGTCAGGCACAAAAACGGGCGGCGGAAAGCGCGGACGCGCCGGACAGGAGGAAAAGTCCTATGAACATAAGTAAAAGCGCGTGCTGTCCGCCGGCGGATTTCGGTCTGCCGACGGAGGAGGACATGGGAAAAATATCCCGGTACGCAAAGAAAAAGCTAACGCCGGAAGAGGTATTCGTGTTCGGGGTGACCCTCTGCGACAACGATATCGACAGGGACTGGGAGCGGTTCACCGAAGAATGCATAGAAGAGCTTGCTCCGCTGATGGCGGGGAGCACGGGCATATGCGACCACGACCCCAAGGCGGCCAATCAGGCCGCAAGGCTTTACGACTGCCGGGCTGAGGTCAGCGAAACAGAGAAGAACCGGCTGGGAGCCCCTCTGATGAGGCTCACGGGCAGAGCGTATATGCTCAGGACCCCCGGGCAGGCGGAGACCATAGCCCGCATTGAAGGCGGGATACTGCGCGAGGTCAGCATAAGCTGCAGCGTGAAGAAACAGACCTGCTCGGTGTGCGGCAAGGATATCCGTCTCTGCGGACATATAAAAGGGAGAGAGTACGCGGGCAGAGCATGCTTTGCGGAGCTGAGCGGCCCCGCGGACGGATACGAGTGGTCGTTCGTGGCGGTGCCGGCACAGAAAAACGCCGGCGTGACAAAAGGAGCTAAAATTTCCGAAGGGAGGAAAAACACCGTGGAAACAGAAGTATTCAAGGCGATAAGCGAGGGCAGGTTCCTTGAAAGCGACGGGGACGCGGTCCTCAGCGCAAAAGAGGCGTCGCAGCTTTCCGAAAAGGTGCGGCAGCTTTCCGAAATGGCGGAAAACGGCAGGCTTTACATGGAAAAGCTGCGTACGGAGACCGTAAAGGCGGCAGTCAGGGCGGGCTGGAACGTGTCCCCCGAGACCGCCGGGCGCATATGCGGGAAGCTTTCCGCGACGGAGCTCGAGGAGATGAAAAAGGCGTTTGAAAAAATGTCTTTCTCCGGGCTTCCGGCAAGGCCCCAGACGGCGCCGGAAAGGTCCCCGGAGGCGGGCAAAGCCATGGAAGAATTCAGGATATGACCCGGCAAAACCCGGTCAGTCAATACAGTGAAAGGAAGGAATTCAAATGATCAGATTCAACGGAATTATGAACGAGGTCGCCACCTTTGAGGCGGATTCCCCGGTGGAGGCCGGAGTGCCCGTGGCCCTTTCGGGAAACGGCAAGGTCGCCGCGGCAGAAGCGTCGGCGCTGTTCTGCGGGGTGGCGGTGAACCATTCCAGAGGGCTGCAGGGAGTGCAGCTGCGTGGATACGCCGAGCTTACCTACAGCGGCACTGCGGCGCCCGCGGTGGGCTATAACCTGCTGGCCGCGGACGGCAGCGGCGGGGTCAAGGTAGTGGAGGAAGCCGGCAGGCAGATACTCGCGGTAAACGTGGACACTGCCAAAAAGATAGTCGGCGTCATACTCTGACGCCTCCGTTTGCACGGAAAATACATTTTACAGAGAAAGGACAGAAAAACATGTCTAATTACATGCAGATAAAGCCCTCCCGCGAGCTTTACAAGAACGCGGCGAAAAGCTTCACCCAGGCTCTGGAGGAACTGGATCCCACGTCCCTTTACAGGGACGACGCGCTTCTCTCATCCACCGACGCCTTCCAGCGCCAGCTGAAGAGATTCGACATACGCGTCAGCGGGCCGGATTCCGACCCGGTGGAGAAATTCTTTTCAACTGCGGATTCGGCGGCCCTTTTCCCCGAATACGTGTCCAGAGCCATACGCACCGGCATGGAGGAAAACGACATACTTCCCTCCATACTCGCGGCAACCACTAACATAAACGGTATGGATTACCGTTCCATAGCCGCCAAAAGCGGCGACGGCACGGCGGCGGCCGACGTGATAGAGGGAGCGACGATCCCCAGCACCGTTATTTCCACCCAGGAAAACCTGATACGCCTTACAAAGCGCGGCAGACTGGTTGTCTCATCCTATGAGGCGGTGAGGTTCCAGAAACTGGACATCTTCACCGTGGCTCTTAAGCAGGTGGGCGCGTCCATAATGGCCGCCCACATAGCCGACGCGGTGGACGTGCTGATAAACGGCGACGGCAACGGCAACGCGGCCGAAACCGTGTCCGTCACACAGTCGGGGCAGCTTGCATACAACGACCTTATAGCCCTGTGGGGCAAATTCGATCCCTATGAGATGAACACCCTGCTGGTGTCCAACACGGATATGCAGAAGATCCTCAAGCTGGAGGAATTCAAAGACCCCGCCACCGGGCTCAATTTCCAGGCGACGGGACGCCTCACCACCCCGCTGGGGGCCAAGCTCATACGCTGTTCCGCGGTGCCCGAGGGCAAGATAGTGGCTCTCGACCGCCGGTACGCCCTGGAGATGGTGAGAGCCGGGGATATCAGGATGGATACCGACAGGCTCATAGACCGTCAGCTGGAAAGGGCCGCGGTCACCTCCATAGCCGGGTTTGCGAAGATCATGCCCGAGGCGGTATACGTGCTGACCCTGTCCTGATAAACCTGAGGGACGCGGGAGGCGCGTGCGCGGACCGCGCGCCGGGGGCGGCGCAAAAAAGCGCCGCCCCCGTATACGTAAAAAGAATGAGCGGGTGAAAAGATGATAAATTCGGCACTTGTTATGGAAAAATTCGCGCTTCTCGCCGGACTTCCGCCGGAGGAGGCGGAAAAATGGCGTTCGCTTACCGAGGGCGCGCTCCAGCATCTGGAGGGACTTATCGCGCCGGGAGCTGATACCGCGGAAAACGTGGGCCCGCTTGCGGCGGCCGCGGCGGCGGAGGCGTATTACGGCTACTGCCTTGCCCAGAGCAGCAGGGAGGACGCGGCGATAACCGCCGGCACGGTGACGGTGAAAAACGACCACAAGGCGAAGCTCGCCGCTGCCGCCGCCCTGAGGGAGCAGGCTTATCTGGCGGTCACGCGGCTTTTGCGTGACACGGGATTCGTTTTTCTGCGGGCGTAAGGGGGGTAAGGCCATGCGGGAAAGCATCAAAAGAATGATAGAGAAATACGGCTGCACCATGCGCGTGCCGGGCGGATCCGAGGAATGGCGGGCGGTGATACAGCCTTTGCGCTACAGAAACAAGCTGTATGTGGAAGAGGTCTCCGTCCCCGCGGGGATGATCGACCGGGCGGCGTATCTGTACATAGGTCTGCCGGAAAACGACCTGACGGTATACCCCAGAGGCACGCTGTTTGAGTGCTGCGGGGAAATAATGACGCTCACGCATACGGAGGTCACCAGAATAAACGACAGGGACGAATATGTGTGGGCGATATTCAATTATTACGGAAAAAAGGAGAGTGAGGGCGGTGAAGACGCGCAGAATGCGTAAGATGCGCGGGTCACCGAGTACGCCCGGCTCGTTCGGGACGGGGCGCCCGCCGCGCGGGAGCTCCGCCCGGATGCTCTTCGGAGAGGGGGAGAAGAGATGAGCCAGTATTCGGCGGTCCCCGCCGTAATATCCCATCTTACGGAAATACCTGAGCTGACCTATGCGGAAATAGTGGAGGATTTTACATCCCCGTCGGTAAAACGGCCGGTACTTCACCCCATCGTGTCGGTAGGGGTGAAGGAAATGAAAATGGAGCCCATCACAAGGTACCGGCACAGGATATCCGTGGTGATGAGGCTGACCATGCTGTTTCCCTGCGGGCTGGGGGATTCGGATATTTCCGAAACCGTGTACAAGGTGTCCGCTGCGTTTGTGGGCAGGGTGTTCCACTATCTTTTGGTGGAAAGCGTCACGGTGAACGGGACGGAGTTCAATTCCCAGATGTACGGGGTCAAGGTGGAGCTGGACCTGAACATGAGGGCCACGGAAAACGGCAGCGACCCGCTGGAGACCCGTTCCGAGAGCTTTTCCGTGGGAAGCGTCGGCCTGGACCGGATGCCCGACAGCATAACCGAGAGCCGTGCTGCGAAGTCAGACTCCGCCATAGCGGACAGCCCCAGGGAGATAACGGTGGAGGGGACATCGTCCGCCATGGCGACGGGAGGAAGCTGGGACGCTCTCCACAGCCTTATAGGCAGCGGGGAGGAATTTGATTTTGTCATGCCAAGAACCGAGAGGACGGTCAGGGTGAAGGGCAAAAGCATAGAGACCGGGGGAGATCTGTGCGGGTACGGATTTTCGTATAAGATAGTGCTTGAAGAGGTGCTGTGAGACGGGGAGGGCGCCTGAGGGACGGTATAAATTGTAAAAACATATTGCATTTTTGAAGCATTGCTGATAGAATGGTCACGAACCATAAAACCACAAAGGAGACATCGCCAATGCTTAAATTTGAAAAACTGGGCGTTATACTCAAACCCGTAGACAAGCTTCACGCGAAGTTCAATACGGGCGCCCTCCTCCTCAACGGCACCGTGCACCTGCTTTACCGCTGGGCGGAGATCCCCGGTCCCAGCAGCGGATACGGACCCAAGTATCTTCAGAACTACATAGCCTATGCGCAGATGACCCCGGAAGGAAAGCTCCTGCGCGACGACGATAAGCCCGTGTTCGAGCGCAGCCATCAGTGGGAGAAAATGGGTCTTGAGGACCCCAGGATATTCCGTCTCGACGGGAAAAACTACATCACCTATACCGCGTGGGACGGCAAGCAG
This sequence comes from uncultured Eubacteriales bacterium, assembly GCA_949284545.1. Taxonomy (GTDB): domain Bacteria; phylum Bacillota; class Clostridia; order Oscillospirales; family CAJFTT01; genus CASDVX01. The sequence continues at coordinate 785 of CASDVX010000138.1, read as the reverse complement.
GCGAGAGTCGCTTTCGCCACCGCCAACGACGATTTCACCGAGATAAAGAAGATAGGCATAGTCCCCGCTGGCAAGTTCGACAAGGATGCGTTCTTCTTCCCCGAGAGGATAAACGGCAAGATCGCCTACGTGCACCGCTTTGAGCCGAATATCCAGATAGATTATTTTGACGATGTTGAAGACCTGTTTGACGAGGACTTCTGGAAGAGCTACGAGCCCGAGGCAAACGGTTCCGTTGCCCTCACCGGCGAGCAGGAATGGGAGAAGGGCAAGCTGGGAGGAAGCGTGCCCCCCATCAGGACCGAGCTTGGCTGGCTCTTCATTTACCACGGAGTGGGCCACGACAGGGAGCCCTTCTGCTATCGCGGCGGCGCGGCGCTCATGGATATAAACGATCCTCACAAGATACTTTCCCGCCTGCCTTACCCCATACTCGAGCCCACCGAGGACTACGAGATATACGGCGACGTGAACAACGTGGTGTTCCCCTGCGGAGGCTACGTGTACAACGGCTATCTGTACCTTGTGTACGGCGGCGCGGACAAGGTGACCGCCCTTGCGAGATGCCCCATGGAGGATATACTCTCGGAGCTCAAGGCGTATATGAAATAAATTGCGGGAAACGTCCCGTTGAAAAAGGACCGGAAGCACTGCTTCCGGTCCTTTTTTTGTGCCCGGGAAGGCAGCGGCACCTTTACCGACGGCGACGGCAGACGGCACACATACCGGTCCATATACTCCACGAGCTACGGCAAGCCCGCCGGTCTGTTCGGGATAAACTGCGG
>CASDVX010000137.1 GCA_949284545.1 uncultured Eubacteriales bacterium | reverse complement strand
GCTGTGGGCAACGTGGAAGAACTTCAAAGCCGCGAAGAAAACGCAGCAGGACGCAGCGTGACGATACTCACGGCGCTGCCATTGCTCCGCAATCAATATAACCCCCTTTTAGTAAGGAAAAACAACAGAAAAGCACCCCTTAGGGGTGCTTTTTGTTCACAGTGATACATTACTGCATTTTATTCTTCAAATGCCGGAAACTTACCGCAATGTCGGGACGGACCGTGCATTGAATGCCCACGTCCCCGCAACTTTACGAGCATCTTGGCAGGTATAAACGGGCTTGCAGGCAGTAATTTACAGCCCATGCATAGCTGCGTCATACGGACAGTGTAAACAAGATAAGAATTGCCGCAACGATAAAAGTATATCCGATGCAGCATACGGTGTAATATACGCGGCTTTTTTTGTGGGTGAGGAACTTCTTGCAGAGGAAAAGCAGCAGCGCGGTGAAAAGAGCCGCTGCGACGTCAGCCGAAACAACTACATAACGCAGAGCGTCCGGAGACGCTATTTTATAGAGCAGATATATACTCAGAAGATCTGCCGCCAGATGAGTAAACGGGAGTATGAGGAGCGGGGCGGTACACAGAGCATATTCCTTTCTGCCCCTGCGCACGAAATCCAGCACGAGCATTGCCACAATAAGCATTATGGTAAAGCATTCCAGCTTCATAGACAAAGTTCCTTTCGAAAAATAAAATTCTCCCTCATAATCATTTTTTGCGCGCTGATTTACGCTTTTGCTCCAGAAGAAAATCATACCGGGCGCTGGCTTTTTCAACAGAGTCGCTCCAGGAAACATATACGTGTTCCTGAGCATTTATTCCTATTTCTGCGGCTTTATCAGGATTTGATAGGACCTTGATCAGCTGCTGCGTGACCGAGGCTGAAGTCTCCTCGTCTGCGATATAGCCCGAAAACCCGTCAACGACCCCTTCGGAGGCGCAACTTCCTCTGAGGAGGATAGAGGGGCAAGCGCAGGCGGCCGCTTCCTTTACCACAAGCCCGGATGTATCGTAGGACGACGGAAACGAAAACACTGTCGCACGACTGTAAAGCGCATAAAGATCGGCCCTGTCCGTTGTAGCTCCCGGAAACGACGTGACATCGTCAATGCCGATATCCTTTGCGTATTTGATCATGTCCGGCCTGTCATATCCGTCTCCGACAAACAACGCAAAAAACTTAAAGCCGCGCTTCTTCGCTTCCGCACATGCATCCATTGTAAGCCTGACATTCTTGTACCACATCATTCTTCCCACGAACAGTACCAACGGAATACCGGCAGGAATCCCGTATTTTTCACAAACCGCGCTGATATGTGATTCCGGAGCTTTCCCTTTCGGCATATCCGTCCCGTTAGGCATTACAAAATACGGACCGCTGTAACCTATAGCCCTGAGAGACTGAGCCGCCCCATCACTTACGGTCCAGACCTCGTCGCAGGCCTCTATGTTGCTGCGTATGAACCGGGTGGCAATTTTTTGCATGAAAGATGTTTTCAGCCTTTTTTGAAAATCCTCTTCAAATTTGGTGTGGTATGTTACGATTACCACGGTTTCTTTTCTGCGTATAATCCGAGACAGTACTCCGGACGCAAACGGACTGTGCACATGAATGATGTCAAATTTATTTTTTTTGAAAAAATACTTAAAATTAGTAAAAGCCATCGGGTTACCTACACGATAGCCGATACGCTTGGACGCCGGAAACGAAAAATACCTGTCCACATTAAAGTTGTAATTGTCCTCAACATTGGGATAATACGGGGTTATTACGGTGATATCGTCTCTGTCACATAGGAGCTTGGCGTAATTATAAACCGTATTTGCGACCCCGTCTATTTTGGGAGGGAAGGAATCGTTAAGCAGAGCAATTTTTCTTCTCATCGTAACTCATCGCCCTTTATTTTGATATCGAGATATTATACAACAATTTGCAGGGCAAAATCAATTCTTTTCTTGCCGCTTCGGAATATTCGTGATATGATCTAACAAAACCGATACGGAGGCCGAGATATGAAACCGGAAATGGAAAGGCTGTACAACGAGTGCCGCGGATGCAAGGATTGCGAACTGGCCAAAACCAGGAACAATCTTGTTTTCGGCACGGGAAATGACGACGCCCGCGTTATGTTTATCGGAGAGGGCCCGGGTGAAACCGAGGACAGGCTGGGCGAACCGTTTGTCGGGCGCGCCGGTCAGCTGTTTGACAGGATGCTTGCCGGGGTAGATATGGAAAGAAAAGAGGTCTATATAGCGAATATTGTGAAATGCCGGCCTCCTAAGAACAGAGATCCGTTGCCGGAAGAAAAGGAAAAATGTATTCATTGGCTGTTTGAACAGATCGAAATAGTGAAACCTGAAATGATAGTATGCCTCGGAAGAATTGCCTCGGCCGTCATAATTGACGCCGACATACGGATTTCCAAGGATCACGGCAAGCTGACAAAGAAAGGCGACACTTGGATGATGCCGATGCTGCACCCGGCGGCGGTTTTGAGAAATCCGAGTCTCAAGCCGGAGGCGTTCAACGATTTTTGCATTTTAAGAGATAAGCTTGAAGAATTAAAATAGTTCATGGCGCCTTACGGCAGCGATTGAATTCAGCCGGTTTTTCTCATGGAAACGTATGGGATTGCGAACGTTATTTATCTGCCGGTAAAAAGAATCCCGGGGTCTACTGCCGTGCATATCCGAACATTTTGTGCATATCTCGAATAAAATGTCAATAATCAAGATGGAGGTATGCATTATATGGAAAACCGTGCAGTTGATTTTTATCTCGGGGCGAATACGGCAACCGGATTCGTATCGTTGTTTGACCAGCTCTATGACGATTCCGCTGACTCGGCAGTGATAATCAAGGGTGGATCGGGGACAGGAAAGTCCACCCTGATGAAAAAAATTGCAGCCGCCGCGGAAAATGAGAACAGGGGACTTGTTGAACGGATACATTGTTCGTCAGATCCGGACTCACTGGACGCGGTTATTTTTCGCGACGGGAAATGCTGCATAGCGGACGGTACGGCCCCACACATCACTGACCCGAAGTGGCCGGGTGCGGTAGACAGCATAATAAATCTGGGCGACCATTGGGACGCGGCGGTTCTGAAAAAATCAAAAAGCAAAATAGTCGAACTTGTAAAACGCAAAAAAAAGATTTATGAAGAGGTTTACCGCTATTTAGACGCCGCAACAGACGCGTACCGCGAAATAAGAGTGATATGCGAACAGTTCGTAAGGTACGACAAGATGAACGACGATATTTCGCGCCACGCTGATGCTGATTTCCGGCCGACAGGGCGCAAGGGCAGCGAAAAACGACGGGTCTTATACTCTGTCACGCCGCAGGGTTATGTGGGCTTTGACAGCACGCTTTCAGCCCTTGCATCCGAGATAACGGTAGTGAAGGATGACTATTGTCTTGGGGATATTTACATGAACAAGCTGCGAGCGCGTCTGCTGGCGGATGGTTACGACATATATGTGTGTACTAACACACTGAGCTGTGACAACGGCGTAGACGCCATATTAGTACCCGGTGTGGAACGCGCATATGTTACTTCCACATTCTTGAGAGAATACAGGGGCGGCAGTACGGAAACACTTGACCTTAAAAAGTATCTGCCCGCCGCCGAAATAAAAAGCTTTAAAGCAAGACTTTCGTTTAACCGTAAGCTCGCTGCGGAAATGGTAGATCAGGCCGTTTCAAAGCTTACGGAAATAAGGGAACTGCACGGTATGCTTGAGCACATCTATATCGGCGCAATGAATTTTGATGAGGTCACGAAACTGTCAGACAAAGTAATTAATTCATTTTCGTTTGCATACTAATAAGCGTGCTTTAAAATGAATTTGCGGTCAGGCGGTGAGACAGTGGGGAGAAAAAGTATTCTTTCTTGTCTCGCCGCCGTCGGCATTATAGCCGGAATACTTGCGAAGGTCATGCTGCCGGTAGCAGTGACGTCGAGCGGAAAAGAGTCAATAGAAGTAGCGGTTATCATGTACCATCATGTCACGGAAGACTCTTATTACTTCGGCAGAGACAGTATTTCGATAGACGAACTGGAGTGCGACCTGCAAACGCTCAAGGCCATGGGATACAACACGGTACATCTGTCACAGTTGTACGATTATGTGGACTCGTCTTCCGCACTCCCGCCGAATCCGATAGTCCTTACCTTTGACGACGGATTTCTTAACTACAAGGACATCGTGGTCCCGCTGCTGGAAAAATATAATTGCAAGGCTACTGTCGCAATAACGGGGGAATACGCCGACAATGCCGCAGACAGGGTTACAAATGATCCGGATTTCGAGTACATGAGCTGGGAGGAATTAGGTAAACTTGATAAATATTACACCGAAATAGCGTATCATTCATATTACTCTCATGTTCTCAGCGACCCTGTAACAGGCCGCAGAGGAATGAAAAAGCTGTCAGGCGAATCAAATGAGGAGTATAAAAAATACCTCACGGACGAACTGCAAAAGTTTGCGATGAGATTAAACGATATTGACGGTCAAACGGTGATAGTAGCGTACCCGTTTGGCAGTTACTCGGACAGCACGGACGGTATAATGCAGTCCCTTGGAATGAAAATCACACTTACGTGCGAAAGCGGCATAAACTGTATCCGGTGCGGGGATTACGACTCTCTTCTGTCTATGAAGCGTATCAACCGACCGCACGGGATAAGCAGTGAAATGTTTTTCGTAAAGAATCTGTCACGCTGAAAATAAATCAAGAATATTTCCGAATTTTCTTGAAAACGGCCTGAACAGGTGGTAAAATTAAGAAGTTAATTTATAACGGTCAGCTAATCGATGGCTGCCGGACACACTTAAATACAAAGGAATGATATTTACCGTATGGAATGGACAGGACTCAACGAGCTTAGGGAAAAATACCTGTCGTTTTTTGAAAGCAAGGGTCACCTGAGGCTGGAAAGCTTTTCGCTGATTCCGCAAAACGACCCGAGTCTCCTTTTGATAAATTCCGGCATGGCGCCGATGAAAAAATTTTTTACGGGGGAAGCGGTGCCGCCGAGAAAACGCGTTACCACCTGTCAGAAGTGCATCCGCACTCCCGACCTTGAAAGAGTAGGTCACACAGCCCGTCACGGGACCTTTTTTGAGATGCTCGGCAATTTCAGCTTCGGAGATTATTTCAAAGAGGAAGCCATAAGCTGGGCGTGGGAATTTTTAACCGTTACTCTTGAAATTCCCGCGGACAGGCTCTACCCGTCGGTGTATGAAAAAGACGATGAGTCGTTCAGAATTTGGAATGAAAAAATAGGCATACCGGCGCAGCGCATAGCGAAACTGGGCAAAGGCGATAATTTTTGGGAGCATGGCCCCGGCCCGTGCGGCCCGTGTTCTGAGATCTATTTTGACCGCGGTGAAAAATACGGCTGCGGAAAACCGGACTGCGGACCGGGCTGTGACTGTGACAGATTCATGGAAATTTGGAACAATGTGTTCTCACAGTTTAACAATGACGGAAACGGTAATTACACCGAACTTAAACAGAAAAATATAGATACCGGTATGGGTCTTGAACGTCTGGCGTGCGTAATGCAGGGAGTGGACAACCTTTTTGAGGTAGACACTGTTCGTCGCATTCTTGATACCGTCTGCAGCATGGCGGGCGTTAAATACGGGGAAAACGAGAAAAACGACATTTCGATACGGGTCATAACCGACCACATAAGAAGCGCAGTATTCATGATATGCGACGGAGTTACCCCGTCTAATGAAGGCAGGGGGTACGTTCTCAGGAGAATCATCAGACGCGCTGCGCGTCATGGGAAATTACTAGGGATAAAGCACGGCTTCCTCAGCGAGCTTTGCGATGTCGTCATTGGTGAAAACAAGAACGCGTACAGGGAGCTTGTTGACAAGGAAGAATATATCCGCAGAGTTATAGGGATAGAGGAATCGCGTTTTGAGGCGACTATCGACGCAGGTCTGTCCATACTCACGGATATCGTCAGGGGGATGCTCAAAACAGACGTCCACGTAATATCCGGTGAGGAAGCGTTCAAACTGTATGATACTTTTGGGTTCCCCATTGATCTTACGAGGGAGATAGCAGAGGAAAACAACCTTCAGATTGACGAAGATACCTTCAACAAACTTATGGTTGCTCAAAGAAAACGCGCGAGGGAAGCACGTTCGAATGTTTCCGGGTGGAGTGAAGCGTCAAAGAGATTCATTGCAGGTATCGGAAAAACGGAATTTACCGGATATACCGATTACCGCACGGAGGCAACGGTAGTGGCTATCCTTGTGGAAAACGAGGCGGTAGATTCCGTAAGCGAAGGGGATTGCACCGTGATCCTTGACAGAACGCCTTTTTATGCTGAAAGCGGCGGCCAGGTGGGAGATACGGGAGCGATTTACCGCGACGGGGCGATGCTGTCGGTTACCGATACTAAAAAAACCGACGGCGTATATCTCCATATGTGCAGCGTGGCCGGAGGAGTTCTCAACGTAGGCGACAAGGTCATGGCAGATATAAGCGACGTACGCCGGGAAAGCATCAAGCGCAACCATTCATGCTGTCATCTGCTTCAGGCTGCTCTGCGCGCCATTTTGGGAAACCATGTGGAACAGGCCGGGTCCTACGTGGACGAAGAAGGTTTCAGATTTGACTTTGCCCATTTTGCACCTTTGACGGATGAAGAACTGAGAAAGGTCGAAAGCCTTGTAAATGCAAATATCCTTGTGGGAAATCCCATAATAACTACGGAAACAGATTTGGAAAGTGCCAAGGCCGCAGGAGCTATGGCGCTTTTCGGAGAGAAATACGGCAGTGTAGTGCGTATGGTAAAAATGGGCGACTTCTCGACCGAGCTTTGCGGCGGGACGCACATGGACAACACCGCTAAAATCGGCCTTTTCAAAATTATTTCGGAAAGCTCGGTCGCTGCGGGAGTAAGAAGGATAGAAGGCGTGACCGGTGCAGGAGTTTTGAAATTAATAGAAGCCGACAAAAGATTGATTAATGAAACCGCTGCAGCGATGAAAGTAGGGAATACCGCCGAAATTGCGCACAGGGCGGCGCAGATGGCGGCCGAGATCAAGACTGCGGCACGGGAGATAGAAACGCTGGAGGGCAAGCTTTCAGCCGTGCGCGCCGATGAAATAATAGCCGGGGCAAAGGAAATTAACGGGTTCAGAGTGATCGTTCAGCGAACGGATAAAATGACACCGGCCGAAGCGCGCAGCCTTGGGGACAGTATCCGTGACAAGGCCGGTGACGCGGTAGTACTCTTTATAATAAGCGGCGACGGGAAAATCAATTTTGTTGCCGCCTGCGGAAAAGAAGCCGTGTCTCGCGGCGCAAACGCAGGTACGATTGTGAGAGAGGCGGCGGTGATGACGGGCGGCAAGGGCGGAGGACGTCCCGAAAGTGCAATGGCCGGAGGGAAAGATACCTCGTGCATAGATGCCGCGGTCAATAAGGTGTTTGAAATAATTCAGGCTATCTGATTTTATTGCGGGAGGCAGATGCAGTTATGCAGGATTGCGTTTTTTGTAAGATTGTCGAAAATATGATACCTTCAAATAAAGTATATGAGGACGATACGGTCGTTGCGTTTAGGGACATAAACCCAATGGCGCCGGTACATATCATAGTCATACCCAAAGAGCATATAACCGGCGCAAATGACATTTGTCCGGCAAATTCAGGAGTTGTTGCTCATATTTTTGAGGTGATCCCCAAAATAGCGGCGGCTGAGGGTGTTGCCGAGAGCGGGTATCGTATTATCAGCAACTGCGGAAAAGATGCGGGGCAAACTGTTTCCCACCTGCATTTCCACATTTTAGGCGGGACTCAGCTTCCTCTTTCGCTGGCTTGAAAATCCTTTGATTGCGGTGCCGATAACGGTTCGGCGCGAACTTTGCGGCGCATGTAATGGCATAACGCTTTACATGCGCTGTACTGTACTTACGATACGCTGGCGGTCCGGGCAGAGCAAGCAAAAAAATAAGCGAGGTGCGGTGATAGGAATGAAACGTCCGCTGGCGACAGCAGGTTTATCGATGATGATGTCCGTGATAGTTTCGTCATTGCTTTCCGCGACTGTCGCTGTTGCGGTGGGTGCCGTGCTGGTGGTTGCAGCCGCAGTGTGTCTACCGCTCAAGTTCTGTCCGCGCTGTATACCCATATGCTTTTTGTTTTCGGTTATCGGTATTTTCCTTTACGTTGTCACGATGCAGGTCAAATATGACGTTCACGACAGGTACGGCGGACAGACCTGCGAAGTAACGGGTCAGGTCACAGACGGTCCTACGGCTTCATACGACAATGTGCGCTATGAAATACATGTCACGTCGGTCAACGGCCAAAAAGAGAATTTTTATCTGCGTTTGACTACAGGTAAGGGATGCCAGGCCGAGCTGTACGATACAATCAGCCTGTCGACGGAACTGAAAGTCCCTGAAAATGTTGCGGGAACAGGATTCAGCAACAAAAACTACTTGCTTTCAAAGGGAATCGCTTTCACGGCATATGCAGAAGCTCAAAACATTTCGGTTAACGGTAAAGGCGAAAGGCCTGTTTTTGCCGCTTTTTCAGATATAAGGCAGGCTATGCTGAAGGCGTGCGGAGATTTTCTCGGAGACGATATAGGCGTAGCCGCAGCGGTAATGCTGGGCGATAAGTCTTTCCTTACCGAGGAGCAGCGGGACAATTTCAGTATGATAGGTGTTTCACACCTGTTCGCAGTATCAGGGCTTCATTTATCGGTCTTGCTGGCAGCATTTATGTGGCTCGCAAAGAAGGTGCGAATGCACAGGATTGCAGTATTAATTTCAGGAATAGTGCTTATATTTGCGTTTATGGGAATAACCGGCTTTTCGGTCAGCGTGCTCAGGGCCGGTATAATGGGCATACTCACTCTCGGAGGGCTTGCAATATTCAAAGAGGCTGACCCAATGAATTCGCTGGGCGCAGCGGTGGCGGTAATAATTTTAATTAACCCCTTGTCAGCGCTTGATATCGGGCTCCAGATGTCGGTGTGCGCGACGGCGGGGCTCATTCTGATCTCACCCAGGATGGCGCCTAAACTTTTCGCGAGCAAAAGCAGTGGTGCGGCCGGCAGTGAGCCATCTGCGGAGGTTACTACAGGGAACGAAACCGAAACGGTTCCCGCGCCCATATGTGAAACGCAGGAAGAGACGGAGGCGGGTTTGAAATTGATCTCCGGCGGACATGCGGTTCATAAACCCTCGGCAGCGAAACTGTTGCGAGGGTTTGCAAACATAGTCGTCGGGAGCGTGGTGACATCCGTATCGGCAAACATATTTTTACTTCCCATATATGCGTATAATTTCGGATCAATTTCATTGATAACACCGCTGGCTAATTTACTTTTGGTGCCTGCAGGCAGTGCAGTTCTCATTCTGACGCTTATCTCCTGTATGATTTATTTTATACCCGCGGTGGGAGCGCCGGCTGCTGTTGTCACCGGCGTCGCAGACAGGATAATGATAAGGTATATTAACGGGGTGTCGGATTGGCTTGCCGGGATAAAATGGCAGAATGTCGGCATAGCCGGTACATGTGCCAAACTGACGATTGCGTTTATCGTTGTTTCGGTCATATTCTGGCTGAACAAAAAGCATACTTCCGTATCCGGGCGTATGGCGGCGGCAAGCTGTGCTGCTGTTTTTGCCGTGGGAATGATTTCAAACGCCGTGTTTTGCAGCGGGCAGACGAACGTCTATTTTTGGGGAACCGAGAGCTCGTGCTGTGCGGTTATAAATTGCGACGGACAATCCGTGGCGTATTGTGCGGACGGATATTACGCAGATTACGTTTGGGAGTATTATCAGTGTATCGACGGGTGTTTCAAAACGCAGATGCTCTCCTCGGAAAGCGTGCAGATTGCAGGCGATACGGTAAACATAGGCGATTGGTCATTAAGCCTGATACGCAGCAGTTCTTCGCCGCCTGCCGTTATAATGTCAAACGGAGAGGTTAACATTCTATTGACTGACTCTCCTGACGATACCGTTGCAGACGCGGTTTTGAAAACCGGATTGTACTTTGACGTCATATATCTCAGACAAGACGACGATTGCGCAACGTATATGCTTACTGACGAACGGATCGGAGATACCGTTATAATCAGCAGCGGATATGGCGCATTTCCGGAAACAAAAGCAAAATTGATTGCAAAATCCTATTCGGTAAACGATGTGACGGGAACCGGCGGAATCAAACTCACACTTTCTCCGGACGGAGGGTATTCCTTGAAAAGTATGGACGAAGGGAGTGTGTTTTGATGAATATGCGGGAGCTAAAAAAGCTGTCTGACGCTTCGGAATTTTCACGTATGTATATGTTTTACGGTGAGGAAACGTTTCTGGCGGCGTTTTATTCAAGGCGGCTGAGGGATAAAATCAATGAGAAATACGGCATGTCTGACTTTAATTACATGGAGTTTGACGGAGAGCGTCTGGACACCGATGAATTTTTTGCTGCGGCGGAATCGGTGCCTGTTTTTGCCGAAAAGAAGTGTGTGTTTGTGAAAGATTTTGATTTCGGAGCGCTGGGCGCACAGGAAGGAAAAGCCTTCGTTGACTTTTGCAGAGAGTGTCCCGAAACCACTGTGCTTATTTTTGCCTACGTGAACCTGCATCCAAGCTCTGCGGACAAAAAATGGAAGGACTTTTTTTGCCTTCTCGGAGATTGCGGCGTTATCGCGGAATGTCCCGCCCCATCGAGGGGCGAGCTTTCGGCATGGCTGCGTCAGGCTGCGGCCCTGAACGGCGGGCAGCTGGACGCATCTGCGGCGGAGTACATTATCGACAGGGTAGGCACGGATATGCGCAGACTGCGCGGTGAGATCTGCAAGATGGCAGCGCACTCCAACGGCGTAATAAGCCGAGAAGACGTCGATGCGGTAGGAATAAAGCATCTTGACGCAAAGGTATATGACATGGTGAAATGCATTTCAGCCGGCAAATTTTCAGAGGCATACGAGTTGCTGGATATGATGCTTGAAATTGGCGAGGAACCGAGCATGATACTCGGCGCTGTGTCCGGGACGTTTGCAGATATTTACAGGGCGAAGCTGGGTGCGGACTGCGGTTTATCCGCTAACCGGATAGCGGAAGATTTCGGCATGAAAGGCAGGGACTTCCGAATCAGGAATGCGATGAGGTACGCATACGGGTTTTCCGACGCATATATCGAGAAATGTGTGGAAGCGATTGCCGATGCCGATGCTCAGCTGAAAGCCTCCGGAACGGACGGCAGAATAGCGCTTGAAAAAATGATTGCCGCGATAGCTGCGGCGGGTGCTGCAAATGAAAGATAAAATCAGGACGGATGACATCATAGTAGTTGAGGGAAAATATGACCGGATAAAGGTTGGCTCTGTGGTCGAAGGAACGATCATTGAGACTGACGGATTCGGAATATTTTCCGAAAAACAATTGAAAAACACATTGAAAGCCCTTGCGGAAAAGCACGAGATAATAATTTTAACGGACAGTGACGCCGCGGGATTCAAAATCCGGTGGTACGTTGCCTCGTTTCTTCCGAAGGAACGGGTCAAGCACGCGTTGATACCGGACGTTGCCGGAAAGGAAAAACGGAAAAAATGTGTTTCCGGAGAGGGAAAACTCGGAGTGGAAGGGATGCCCGAGGAAACAGTGCTGAGAAGCCTGCAAATGTGCGGAATGAACACGCGTACGGAAGAACTGCCGAGAGAGAAAGTGACTGCGGCGGATCTGTTTGAAATGGGCCTTACGGGGAAGGAAGGGAGCGCCGAGCGCAGAAGAGAGCTCTTGAGAAAGCTTTCGCTGCCGCAGCGCACCGGTACAAAGCTGCTTCTGTCCGTTGTAAACTCCGTCATGGAAAGAGAAGAATTTTTAAACCTTGCAAACGATATATGCGGTAGGGGGTAGTGGCCATGGGCTTTACGCATCTGCATATCCACAGCCAATACAGTCTGCTTGACGGTGCCTGCGTCATTGAGCGCCTTGTCAAGCATGTCAAATCCATCGGACAAAGGGCCGTGGCTGTTACGGATCACGGAGCCATGTACGGGGCGGTGGAGTTTTATAAGGCCGCGAAGGCTGCCGGCATCAAACCGATTATAGGGTGCGAGCTTTATGTGGCATCGCGAAAAATGTCGGACAAAACAACCGAACTGGACAGAAACAATTATCACCTGATACTGTTAGCAAAGAATAACCAGGGATACAAAAATCTTATTAAGCTGGTTTCGGAAGCTTGGACCGAAGGCTTTTACTCCAAGCCGAGAGTGGATCACGAGAGAATAAGGAAGTATTCCGACGGACTCATATGCCTGTCCGCGTGTCTCGCCGGAGAAATCCCGCAGGCTCTGCTGAACGGTAACTATGAGGGAGCCAAGGCGCTGGCGCAGGAATACCTGGAAATTTTCGGCGAGGGAAATTATTATATTGAGATACAAAATCACGGACTTTCGGAACAAATCGAGATTCTCCCGCAGCTTATCAGGCTTTCAAAGGAAACCGGTATACCGCTTGTTGCCACCAACGACGCACACTACATTTCAAGGGACGACGCTGAAACTCAGCGCGTACTTATGTGCATACAGATGGGAAAAACGCTTGACGATCCCAACCGTATCGGCTTTGAGACCGAGGAATTTTACGTTAAAACAGAGGAGGAAATGCGCGAGGTTTTCCCGGACTGCCAGGAAGCGATAGATATTACTGAAACAATTGCCGACATGTGCGATGTCACCTTTGAATTTGGCAATACCAAACTTCCGCACTTTGACGTGCCGGGAAATGCGGATCACTTTGAGTATTTTAAGGAGCAGTGCGAAAAAGGACTGCTGAAGAGGTATGGGGATTCTCCTTCACAGGAGATAAAGGACAGGCTGTACTATGAGCTTGATGTCATCAATAAGATGGGATATGTTGATTATTATCTTATCGTGCATGATTTCATCAGGGCGGCAAGAGAGATGGGCATACCCGTGGGGCCGGGGCGAGGCTCCGGAGCCGGATCTATAGCGGCGTATGCGATAGGGATAACGGGCTTGGACCCGATAAAATACAATCTTATCTTTGAGCGCTTCCTGAATCCGGAGCGGGTGAGTATGCCGGATTTTGACATAGATTTCTGCTATGAGCGCCGGCAGGAAGTTATCGATTACGTTATAAGAAAATACGGCGCAGATCATGTTGCTCAGATTGTGACGTTCGGTACCATGGCGGCGCGCGCGGCTATAAGGGACGTCGGACGCGTGCTCGGCATGGGCTATTCCGACGTGGATGCTGTAGCCAAAGCTGTCCCGAATGAGCTGAACATGACGTTGGAAAGAGCACTTGAAACGTCGCCAACGCTGAAAGAAATGTATCAGTCCGTCCCAGGCGTTAAACGCCTGATGGATATTTCATCGGACATCGAGGGCATGCCGCGGCACACATCCATGCATGCGGCGGGAGTGGTCATAACCCGAGATCCGGTTATGGACTATGTTCCTCTGGCAAAAAGCGGCGACGCGGTGGTAACTCAGTTCACTATGACCACCCTTGAAGAACTGGGGCTGCTCAAGATGGATTTTCTGGGTCTGCGTACACTTACCGTGATACACGACTGCTGTGAGGAAATACGGCATTCCGGACATGAGGACTTTGACATTGAGGATATACCGCTCGATGACATGAAGGTTTGCAATATGATTGCGGACGGGTATACGGAAGGCGTATTTCAGTTTGAATCCGAAGGAATGAGGAGAGTACTGCAGCAGCTGCGTCCCGAAGGCATAGAGGACCTTATAGCTGTTATCTCCCTGTACCGTCCCGGCCCGATGGAGTCAATTCCGCGTTATATAAGCAATAAGCACAATCCGGATAAAATAAAATACAAGGCGCCGCAGCTTAAACCCATACTTGAAAGCACATACGGTTGTATCGTATATCAGGAACAGGTTATGCAGATTGTACAAAAGCTTGCCGGGTACTCTTTGGGAAGGGCAGACCTGGTACGTCGCGCAATGAGCAAGAAAAAAGCAAGCGTGATGAATGAGGAACGGCAGAATTTCGTATACGGGAAGACACGCAGTGACGGAACAGTTGAAGTACCCGGTGCCGTTGCAAACGGTATATCGGCGGAAACTGCAAACAGCATTTTTGACGAAATGGTGAGTTTTGCCTCATACGCTTTCAACAAATCGCACGCGGCGTGCTATGCTCTCGTGGCATATCAGACGGCATATCTCAAACACTACTACCCGTGCGAATTCATGGCCGCCATACTTACGAGCGTTCTCGGCAACACGGACAAGACCGTGGAATATATTAACGAGTGCGAACGCCTTGGGATAAAGATACTGCCTCCCGACGTCAACAGCAGCACAGACAGATTTGCCGTGGAAAACGGGCGTATCAGATTCAGCCTGGCTGCGGTGAAGAATCTGGGGAAAGGAGTGATACGCTTTATTGTTTCGGAACGTGAGGCAAACGGGCGTTTCACTGATTTTACAGACCTGTGCAAGCGGGTGTACGGGCACGGAGAAGTAAACAAGCGCGTGTTTGAGAGCCTGATCAAATGCGGAGCATGCGACGGGCTGGCGAAAAACCGCCGGCAAATGTTCACGGGATTTTCAGGCGTTTTGGAAAGTTTGGATGCCGCAAGCAAACGCAATGTCACCGGGCAGCTCAGCCTTTTTGACAGTATGGACGGGGAAAGACGCGAAAGCATGTCACTGTTGCGTCAGCTCCCGAATGTTGATGAATTTTCCGTGTCAGAACTGTTGGCGATGGAAAAAGAGTCAATAGGACTTTATTTATCCGGCCATCCGTTGGCGGGTTACTCGGACGTGTTTTCGAAACATAAGTGCATGAAGATTGCGCATATAAAGTCCGGGATTGCTGAAAGTCGCTCCGTGAGCGACGGCGACTATGTTAACGTGTTGACGATAATATCGTCCAAGAAGCTTAAAACCACAAGAAATAACGGCGTCATGGCATTTCTTACCGTTGAAGACGATACAGCGTCATGTGAGGTCCTGGTTTTTCCTGCGGTCCTTGAAAAATATTCGAGGCTTATACAAACGGATTCCGTGGCGGTGATGCGTTGCCGGGTCAGCGTGGAGGATGACGATTTTAAACTTGTTGCCCACACGATTGCAAGCGTTTCAGAAGATGTGAAAGCAGATTCCGGTGACGAGACCGTGCATACGGCCGCCCCGGCAGGGAAAATCCTTCCGGAGGGTCTTTATCTGAAAGTTTCCTCAAAAAGCGGAGACGATTGCCGTAAGGCAGTCAATATGATCAGGGTTTTTGAGGGCACGACCCCCGTATCATTCAGGTATTCCGACACGGGTGCCGCAGAGAGAGCGGTAAAACTGTCCGTGGAGCTCAATGAAGTACTTATCAGGGAACTCAAACGGCTTTTAGGAGAGGACAACGTGGTGGCTGTGTACAGACAATCAAAGTGACATTATAAATAGAGTATTAACAAATCGCGCCAGGTATTGATTTTTGTACTGCACGGCATTATACTTATTGCAATTGTCCTAGTTGTAATGGAGGGTTTACTGTGGCAAAAGTAGCAACAATCGGCATACTCACGAGCGGCGGAGACGCCCCCGGAATGAATGCTGCAATAAGGGCCGTGGTGCGGACAGCCATCAATCGCGGTATCAGGGTCATGGGAATTCGCAGGGGATATAACGGGCTTATTAACGGAGACATGTTCGAGATGAATCTCAGGAGCGTGTCTGATATTATACATCGGGGAGGCACGGTGCTTTATACCGCACGCTGCCCGGAATTCAAAACTCAGGAAGGCATAGATAAGGCTGTCAAAGTTTGCAGAGAATATGAGATAGACGGGCTTGTCGTAATAGGCGGAGACGGGTCTTTCCGGGGAGCGAGAGATCTTTCTCTCAACGGGATTCCGTGTGTAGCGATGCCCGGCACTATCGACAACGATATCGGAGCTTCAGACTACACGATAGGCTTTGATACCGCGCTGAATACCGTTATGGAAATGGTAGACAGGCTTAGGGATACATGTCAGTCTCATGACAGATGTTCCGTTGTAGAGGTCATGGGGAGACATGCCGGTTATCTGGCTCTTCATGCTGGCATAGCGGTAGGAGCTACCGCCATCATTGTTAACGAAGTCCCGTTTGACATAGAACGCGATATTTTTGACGTTATGAAAAGGACCGCACTCACCGGCAAGAAGCATTATATAATTGTTGTTTCCGAAGGCGTAGGCGGAGTGGCGGAGCTTGCCAAGAAGATTGAGGAGCGTACCGGCGTAGAGACCAGGGCTACCGTGCTTGGGCATGTGCAGCGCGGAGGCACGCCGACTGTGAGGGACAGGTACCTTGCAAGTCTCAGCGGCTATCACTGTGTAGAGCTTTTGGAGAAGGGTATAGGCAATCGCGTAGTGGTTGTCAAGGATGACAAAATTGTTGACATTGATATCTACGAGGCCCTGAATACCAAAAAGCCGTATCCGCTGGATATACATATGCTTGCCAAGGAAATTTCCATTTGACACTTGCAGACAGGAGGACCCGACGGGGCGTGGGGTCCTCTTTTTTGTTGACTTTGGTCTGCAAAGCGGATATAATACCCGTTAAAAGCATATTGTATTATCATGCAAAGCTAAATATTACAGTCGGAAAGGTTTGCATTGTCATGGATGATATTCTTACCGGAAAGAAACATCTGCATTTTGTGGGAATAGGCGGAGCGGGCATGACTGCTCTTGCGGAGATACTCCATCAGGAAGGATATTATATAACAGGGTCGGACAATAACGAAAGCTATAATCTTGACAAGGTCCGTTCTATGGGTATAAACGTCGTGCTCGGGCACGACGCGAAGAACTTAGGTGATGCGGATCTCGTTGTTCATACCGCAGCGGTGCATCTTGATAATCCGGAACTGATAGAAGCCCAGCGCAGGGGTATCCCCATAATAGAGAGAGGGCCTTTGCTCGGAGTCATCAGCCGCAGGTATTCCAAATGTATTGCGGTAAGCGGGACGCACGGCAAAACCACTGTGACGTCCATGGTTACTCAGACGCTTGTAATGGCGGGAGAGGATCCGACGGCGGTGATAGGCGGAAGATTGGATTTCATCGGCGGCAACGCAAGACACGGCGACAGCGATTTTATGGTTTGCGAGGCTTGCGAGTACGTAAATTCATATCATTCCATTTCTCCTGATTACGCGGTTATACTGAATATTGATTCTGATCACCTGGAATTTTTCAAAACAGTTGACAACCTTATTGCATCATTCAGAAAATTTGCCGAGAGTTCAAGCAGATACGTAATATATAACGGAGACGACGAACGCACTCAAAAGGCTGTGTCGGGGCTTGATAAAACCATGGTGACATTCGGATTGTCCCAGAGAAACGACTTTTATGCTGAAGATATAGACATTGACGAAAACAGCAGAACCACGTTTTCTGTTTTCTACCGCGGTGAGAAGCAGGGGGAGATAAAGCTTCAGATACCGGGAAAGCACAACGTGCTTAACGCGCTTGCGGCTTATGCGGTTTGCCGTACCGTGGGAATGGACAGCGAATCTGCATGCAAAGGCATAGACGCCTTTGTCGGGGCGCACAGAAGGTTTGAAAAATTGGGGGTTTTCAACGGTGTCACGGTGTGCGACGATTACGCACATCATCCGGCGGAGATAGCGGCCACATTAAAAGCGGCCAAAGGTATGAGATACAGGCATGTATGGGCTGTATTCCAGCCGTTTACGTTTTCAAGGACATATATGCTGCTTGATGATTTTGCGGATGCCCTTAAGATAGCGGATCATACCGTGCTTGCTCCTATAATGGGTTCGCGTGAGGTAAATACTTACGACATACATTCGTATCAGCTGGCAGACAAGATAGAAGGATCGGTAGTTCTCAGCACATTCCAGGAAATAGCAAACTATATAAAGGGAAATGCCAAACCCGGCGATTTGGTCATAACGCTTGGGTGCGGTGACATTTACAAAGCCGCCCACATGATGCTCCGGCAGTGACGGCTTTGCGAGGGAAATTTTTAGGCCTTATCTGCAATTTGATGGAATCCCACCGGACTTCAAAAATTCCCACAACAGCATAAAAGTACATTTAAAAACAGGTAAACAATAATTATTGATACGCCATAAGGCCGGATTAACAGAGACTGCAAGCAGTTAATCCGGCCTTATGTTTTACGCATTTGTATTGTATGTTGCATTGACGGTAGCTTGAACAAGCAGAGAGACTGTGATATACTTCCGTAGATATTAAATATTATGGACAGCGAAATAACTAATCGTGATTTAATGTTTTGCCCACATAATCTATCCGACTATAGAAGGAGGAAGATGACCATGCGTATATTGGTAGTAGAAGATGAAACGGATCTCAACGATATTATTACCCAAAAACTTACCTCGGACGGATACAGTGTGGACAGCTGTTTTGACGGTAAAGACGCCATAGACGTTCTGTCGTACACAGATTACGACGGTATTGTTCTTGATATAATGCTGCCCGGAGCAGACGGATTTGAGGTGCTGCGCAGCCTCAGAAATTCCGGGAAGAGCACTCCTGTGCTTTTTCTTACGGCCCGCGACGCAATATCCGATAAGGTCAAAGGCCTTGACAGCGGGGCAAACGACTATCTTGTAAAGCCGTTTTCATTCGAGGAGCTGACGGCAAGGATAAGAGCCATGACCCGTGCTTCCTTTGGTCAGAGCAGCAGCGTGATAACGGTAGCAGACCTTGTTGTGGATTGTGCTTCTCAGACCGTAAAAAGAGGAGGCGCAGAGGTGCTTCTGTCGGCAAAGGAATACGCGCTGCTGGAATATATGGCGCATAATAAAGGAATCGTTCTTTCCAGAGAAAAAATTGAAAATCACATTTGGAATTTCGACTATGAAGGCGGCACTAACGTGGTTGACGTGTATATCAGCTATCTGCGGAAGAAAATCGATGATGGACACCAAGCCAAGCTCATACACACAGTTCGCGGCAGAGGATACGTGTTGCGGGAGGACGATGTAAAATGAGGCATCTGTCGATTCGTCTCAAGGTTACCCTTTGGTTTATGGGAGCCCTTATCCTTATGGTTGCAGTAACATGTACCATGATCTTATATGTAAGCGACCAGATCATACAAAAGGGAATACGCGACAGCCTGATCGAAACGGTAGAAAATAATGTTGACGAAGTGGAATACTTTGACAGTCTGGAAGGAATAGACCTTTTGAACGATGTGGATTATTTTATACTTTACGGTTCCGGATTTCTTGAAATAGATGATGATTTTCTTGATGAGGTCAATAAAATATATACATCTCTTTATGACGGCGACTTGAATATGATGTACGGAGAAAATCCGATAGCCGGGCCAAGTGCTTCGGTCCCGCTGTCTGACTCTGTTGTAAAGACGGTAAAAGTTAACGGTACCGTATATTACATTTTTGATCGGGTATTGACGAGCGAAGGGGTGGAGGGCCTGTGGCTCAGAGGAGTGGTTTCCGAAACTCAGGGAAAAAACGAAATGTCATCCATTTTCCGCCTCTCCCTTGTGCTGTTGCCGCTTTTGGTGATAATAATAGCTGCAGGCGGATATATGGTAACCAAAAAAATGCTGAGCCCGATAGAACGCATATCGGAATCGGCGGCGCGTATAAGCAAGGGCAAGGATTTGAAGCAGCGCATAGAAATCGGTTCCGGGAGCGACGAACTGCACAAATTGGCGGACAGCTTCAACGACATGTTTGAAAGGCTTAACGGAGCGTTTGAAGCGGAAAGGCAGTTCACATCGGACGCTTCCCATGAACTGCGTACGCCGATGGCCGTTATCATGGCGCAGTGTGAGCTTACTCTTGAAAAAGAACGCACGCCGGAGGAATATGAGAAGGCGCTGTCGGTAATTCAGCGTCAGGGAAACAAAATGTCAAAACTCATAAACGACATGCTTGATTTCACAAGGCTTGAAACAAGAGCGGAAAGCTATAAAAAGGAGGAACTGGATTTTTCTGCTTTGACAGCGTCCGTTTGTTCCGATATGGCGCTTATAAAAACTAACGGAATAGAATTGAGCTGTTCCTGCGGTTCGGACATAACTATTTTTGGCAACAAGGAATTACTGAGCAGACTTATTACCAATCTTGTGTCGAACGCGTACAGATACGGGAAGGAAAACGGTTATATTAAGGTTAAGCTTGAAGAAACGGATACGGAGATAAAACTGTCGGTGGCTGATAACGGGATAGGTGTAGCCGATGACGAACGTAACAAAATCTTCAGGAGATTTTATCAGGCAGACAATTCGCGCAGCGGAGTCGGAACGGGATTGGGACTGTCGATGGCCGCGGAAATAGCAAGTTTCCATGGCGGTGAAATTTCGGTTGAGAGCAAAGTTGGAGAAGGCAGTATATTTACGGTAGTATTCGAAAAAAAATAAAAAGTTTTTTCCGAACAGATGTTTTTATTAATGTAGGTCTAATATTCCGCAAATATAATGTGCCCATAAGATGTACGAAAGGAGTACAATAACATGAAAATTAAAAAATTATTTGAAACCCCCAAAAAGGCTGTCGCAACTTCCGCCTGTGTCATTGCCATACTGGCAGTGTTCGGAACCGGCACTGTGTTTGCGGCAAGCGCCATAGCCGAAGGCTCATCCATCGGTGCGGATAACGCAAAGAACTTTGCGTTTGCGGATGCCGGCGTAGATCCTAATTCAGCGCAGTTTGTAAAGACTGAATTCGATTTTGAACACGGACAGTTTGTTTACGAAGTTGAATTCACGGCAGACGGTGTTGAGTACGAGTATTGGATAAAGGCCTCCGACGGATCGGTTGTCAAAAAGGAGCAGGAAATAATCAAGCAGGACGGACAGACAGAGATTGCAACAGCTGCCATTACTTTTGAAGAGGCGAAGCAGGCGGCATTGGCCGATGCCGGCGTAGCCGCTTCGGAGGTCACTTTTACAAAGGCAAAGCTGGACGTTGAAGACGGTGTGTCGGTGTATGAGATTGAGTTTTACGTGGGAACCACGGAATACGAGTATGAGATCAACGCCGTTACGGGAGCGGTACACAGCAAGAGCGTTGAGATAAAGAATCCGGTTACCGTTCCCGGAGATGGCACGACCGGCGGGGATCAGCAGGGGACGGTTTCTGGTGACAGCCAGCAGGGGAGTACCGGCAACGACGGCCAGCAGGGTACTTCTGCAGGAAACGACCAGAGCGGGACGTCACAGTCCGGACAGAACGACCGTATCACGCTGGACGAGGCAAAGAACGTAGCCATTACGGATGCCAAGGTTTCTGCTTCCGAGGTGACCTATACAAAGGCGAAGCTCGACTATGACGACGGAATGCTGTTGTACGAGATAGAGTTTTATACATCTGCGTATGAATACGATTACGAGATCAACGCAGTTACCGGCGCCGTATATAAGAGAAGCGCGGAGAGATTCCAGAACGGCTCCGAAGGCGGCACGGGAGCAACCGGCGCGTATATCGGGATAGACCAAGCCAAGGCAATAGCTCTTGAACATGCCGGACTTTCAAGCTCCGAGGTCATATTTTCCAAAGCCAAGCTTGACAAAGACGACGGTATGATGATTTATGAAATTGAGTTTTACAAGGGTATGGTGGAGTACGAATACGAAATAAGCGCAACAACGGGAGCGGTGCTGGAATTTGATTCCGAAATCGACGATTAAAAAAGGCCGGGAAAATTTAAAGGGCAACCGTTAAGGTTGCCCTTTAAATCTTTAAAGACACGGCGCACATGACCGTTTTGGAGCTGGTGATGTGACTCGAACACACGACCTGCTGATTACGAATCAGCTGCACTACCGACTGTGCTACACCAGCGAAACCCGCCGAATCAAATGACCGCTGATAATTATATCATATTTTTTCGGCAAGTCAATAGCTTAATTTAAAACTCTGAGGTTTAAAAAACGTATACACCGTAACCGGATAATCCGCTTCGTGAAAACATGTCATACAAAAAGAATAACACCGAAACGCAACTACTACCGATACGGTAATTATTAAATATATGTCTTGAAAGACACCCTGCGATATGATATTATGATACGGATGTTTTGTCGGATTGATGCTGTAGATGTAACGGCTGCGGATATGCCGCAGGCATGGCGTTTTTTGTTGCTGTCGGGCTGACTGTGCAATCGGTGCAGTCTCCACCAGATAAAGGCGAAAGGAAATATGCGAGGACCATGAAAGAAGCAGTGATTGGTTTTTTTAACAGAAGGCATAGATACATCGAGGTTTTTCTTTTCGGAGCTCTTATATCCGCGGGCTTTATGGTGCTGTATCTGGTGCTCGACGGGGCGTTCATGTTTTACGGTGACTTCAATGTCCAGCAGATACCGTTTTATATTGAAGCCAACAGAGCGATAAGAGAAGGCTCTCTGCTCTGGAATTCTACCACCGATCTGGGAGTCAATTTTATCGGTTCATACAGCTTTTATCTTCTGGGCAGTCCGTTTTTCTGGTTGACTACCCTGCTGCCGATTGAATGGGTAGGATACAGCCTCGGGTACCTTTATATCCTCAAGTTTGCCTGTGCATCTCTCACCGGGTACCTGTATATAGAGAGATTTGTAAAAAACAAGGATTATGCCATGATCGGCGCTCTGCTTTACGCTTTTTCCGGGTATGGCATATATAATATATTTTTTAACCATTTTCATGAGGCGATGGTGTTTTTCCCGCTTTTGCTCCTCGGGATGGAATTATCCGTGCGGGACGGCAAACGCGGTCCGTTTGCCGCTGCAGTGTTTGTCAATGCCTTCGTAAATTACTACTTTTTCTTCGGAGAAGTAATTTTCTGCGTAATCTATTTTGTAATACGCTCGATCTCACCTGGCTGGCAGATGGATTTTAAAAAATTTGTTGTGCTTGCAACAGAGGCGGTGATAGGCCTCGGAATGTCCTGCGTGCTTCTTATTCCTTCGCTTGTCAGCGTTATGGGAATGTCAAGGTCTACTTCCTTTATAAACGGTTGGAACGCTTTAATGTATTCCTCTGAACAAAGGTACGGGCTCATTATTGAAACGTTTTTCTTCCCACCGGATATACCGGCACGGCCGAACTTTTTCCCAAGTTCAGACAGCAAATGGGCATCTACCGCAGGGTGGTTGCCGCTGTTTTCCATGACCGGAGTCATCGCCTATCTTCAGTGCAGAAAGAAGGACTGGCTCAAGAGAACAATATGGACAAGCATATTTTTTGCGTTTATCCCCATCCTTAACGCGTCGTTCTCATTTTTCAATTACAGCTACTATTCGCGATGGTTCTACATGCCGATACTTCTGATGGCTCTTGCAACCGTGATAAGTCTTGAAGACGAAAGCATTGAATGGGGCAGGGCTTTCAGATGGACGGCGTTTATAACTATTTTTATAAGCGTCGCAATAGGGCTTATGCCCAAAAAAGTCACTAACGACGCCGGCGAGACTGTGTACGAGTTCGGGCTGTACGAATATATTGACAGATTTATAATTTATGTAGTTATTGCCTTCATATCGCTGATATTGTTTGCTGCGCTGTTCTACCTGATAGGAAGGAAATCAAGATGGTTTACCGTATCAACGATGGTATCTCTGACATTGATAACGGTTATATACGCAAACGTTTTCATCATGATAGGCAGAGCGCACAGCTATGATAGGGAATGGATCAGGACAACGCTTATAGACAATCCTCAGGGTATAGAGTTGCCGGATGAGGAAGGCACGTGGGAAGATAGCTACCGAATCGATGTGGTTCCCGGAAGCATGGACAATATAGGGCTGTTTTGGGGAATACCGTCGATCCATGCATTTCACAGTATAGTGCCGTCTTCCGTTTTTGACTTCTATGAAGCGATAGGAGTTGACCGTGGTGTGGGTTCACGACCGGAATGGAACCATCAGGCTCTGAGAAGTCTTTTATCGGTCAAGTGGCTGATAGACCCGGATAATGATTCCGGCGATACGGTGGATAACTATTCCGGGTGGACGTACGTATGTGAAATAGAAGGATATGGGATATACCGCAACGAAAACTATATACCTATGGGGTTCACATATGACAGCTATATAACCGCATCGAGTTTTGAAACTCTGAGCGCCAGCCAAAAGGAAAAAATTATGCTTATGGCGGTGGTACTTGAGCAGAGTCAGGCGGAAAAGTACGGCTCGCTTCTTTCCATGATACCGATAACCAGTGAGGACGAAGCGTTGAACAGCGCCATAAACAATACGGGCGGCAACTTTGAGGACGGCATAGATACGCCTTCTATTGCTCCTGTTCCCGGTGTTCCGTCGCTTTCATATGATGTTCTCGCCCAGGAAAGCGATGAGAGAGCCGCGAACAGCTGTAAGACGTTCGAATACACAAATACCGGCTTCACTGCAAGTATAGATCTGCAGAGCGATAATCTGGTGTTTTTCTCTGTCCCGTATGACGATGGATGGAGCGCCGAAGTAAACGGTATTCCGGTGGAAATAGAGAAGGTCAACGTGGGATTCATGGCAGTGCTTGTCCCGGCGGGAGAAAACAATGAAATAAAGTTTACCTATAAAACCCCGGGGCTGGAGCTGGGAATAAAAATCACGACTGTTTCAGTGGTAATTTTTGCAGGATACCTTATTACCTGTGCGGTGATTAAGCGCCGCAGAGGTGTATGCGTCCCGGACGCTTCGGAGGACGCAGATGTGGTTCTCGAAGGTATTGAACCCAGTCTCTTTGAAGCCGACGAGGGAGAACAGTTTGAAGAAACGTCAGTCCCCCGCCTACCTGAGAAAGATTTGAACGACGTTCCTCAGGAACACGTGGAGACGACTGAGCAGGATGACGGCTGAGTCTCGCTTTGTCAGACGATTACAAAACAACCGCAGACATGGGGAGGAGAAAAATGGATACGATTTACCTTGTAGTACCGTGCTATAATGAGCAGGAGGTTTTGCCTGAAACGGTGTCCAGGCTCACGTCTAAACTTGCTCAACTGACAGAAGCAGGGAAGATATCCGAAAAAAGCAGAATACTTTTTGTCGATGACGGAAGCAAAGATACCACATGGGAGCTGATATGCCGTTTCAACGAAGAATATCCCAATGTTTGCGGGCTTAAGCTGTCAAAAAATCAGGGCCACCAAAACGCCCTCATCGCAGGTCTGGACGCGGCGAGACCGCTCTGCGATGCCGCCATAAGCCTTGACTGCGATCTTCAGGACGACGTTGAAGCGATAGACCGCTTTATTGACGCCTATCTCGAAGGCAACGACGTTGTGTACGGCGTACGGTGCAGCAGAAAGAGCGATACTTTTTTCAAGAGGACGACGGCGCAGGGCTTCTACAAGCTTATGAAAATCCTCGGAGTGGATATAGTGTATAACCACGCGGATTACAGACTGATGAGCAGACGTGCGCTTGAGGCTCTGGGCAAGTTTTCGGAAGTGAACCTGTTTTTGAGGGGAATGGTCCCGCTTGTAGGATTCAAATCTACGACTGTGGAGTATGAGAGAAACGAAAGATTTGCGGGTGAGTCCAAGTACCCGCTCAAGAAAATGCTTTATTTCGCTTTTGACGGTATAACATCTTTCAGCGTCAAACCTATAAGGATGATCCTCTCGGTCGGAATTTTGATAATGGTGGTAGCCGTAGCGTTTCTGATATACGCACTTGTGGCTAAAATTACGGGAAATACCGCAGCAGGTTGGGCTACTCTTTTCGGGTCGATATGGTTTCTGGGCGGTCTGCAGCTTTTTGCCATAGGCATAGTCGGAGAGTATATAGGAAAGATTTACAAGGAAACAAAGCACAGACCGAGATATTTTGTGGATAAACTTCTTCTGAAGTAAACGGAGGCTGAGATAATGAAAAAGATTGCCGCGGTAGCCGTCGCTTTTTTGATACTGCTTTTGTGCTCATGTACGCAATGGGAGGATGCATCCTACGTGGCGTATGAATGCCCGGAGGAGCTACGGCTCATGAATACCGACACTATGGACAGTTGCGGCGATATCCTTGAAACTCTGGGATTGTCAAAGGAGGACGCCCTTCGCGCACTCAGCGACGGCAGAATGTTTTTCACCAGCTTTTTTCCACAGACTGACGGCGAAGGCAACGTGACTTATCCGGTTGAGATGTTTTTGTGCGTGGATACGTCGGATTTTGTGCAGAACATTTTCAATTTCAACAGACTCAGCGAAGAAGATCTGAGGTACAACCTTGATCTTATGGAAGATACGACGTCGGTGGATCAAGACCAGTATTCTGTAAGCGACGTATCCGAAGTCGAGTCCAACGGCGTTCTATACATTAAGTTTGACTACACATCCGAAATAGACGGAGAAACGAGATACGTCACGCAATACACCACAGTTTACAACGGGTTTGTTTATCACTTGTTTTGCACGTCCTCGGTGGAAATAACCGAGGAGATAGCGGCGGCGCGCGACGAGCTTTTTTCGTCCATAAGATTCACACAGACGCTGGAAGCGGAAGATCCGTACGACCCGGATTATAGGCTGTTTTCACACACGGTGTCCCGCTTTTTTAAAAAAAATCTGGTTGCGGTGATAGTGATTGCGGTTATCACCGTGGGGCTGACAGTATTCGGGCTGATATACAGCGAAAAGAGGAAGAAATCCGACCCAAACAAGCCCGGCAAGAAAAAGGACGGTATCGTGAGAGCTGACTATTTGAAATGAATATCTTCGGCGGTAGAAAGCGGGAAACGAAGTCAGCGCTTAAACGCGTTGACGGGG
Organism: uncultured Eubacteriales bacterium; assembly: GCA_949284545.1. Lineage (GTDB taxonomy): Bacteria > Bacillota > Clostridia > Oscillospirales > CAJFTT01 > CASDVX01. The sequence continues at coordinate 1,541 of CASDVX010000137.1, read as the reverse complement.
CGGCTATAAGATACGCGACGTCCAGAAACAGCGACGGCAGCGAGCGCATTTTGGGACGCAAGGGCAGGGTAAATCTGATTGGCGACCGTGTGACACTGCTTTGCGACGGGAAATCTGTGTTTTCCTGTTCCGTAAACGAAGTGGCGTGCAGCGAGCTGCTGAGCGGCGACGGGGCGATTTTCTCCGGCGTTGATTGTGACAGCGGGCAGCATATGACGGTAGTAGCTTACTTTACGTCGCCTATCCACTGATATAATCGGTTGTAGGATTGTCAAACATGTTGGACAGAGAACTGGCAAGGAGAAAGCCAGTTGAGAGGCCTCATGGGGAGATTGTTGGAGCGGCGGTTGTGGACGGCAAGCTGCTTGGCAAAGTCGTCCAGTGAAAAGAAGGAATGGCAGGAATAGAAGCGCTTCTGGTCCTCCCGGTGGCTGCGTTCGACCTTGCCGTTGTGACGAGGCGTATAAGGACGGATCAGCTTGTGCCGGATACCCAGTTGGGCAGCAGTGGACTCAAACAGGGTGGGCAGATCCCGCTTGCTGTTGGAAAAGCGATTGGTAAATTCAAAGCCATTGTCAGTCTGAACGCATTCCACCTGAATGCCCCGGCGGGCATACCATTTGACCAGCCTTTTGAGGAAGTCAGCGGAGGAATAAGTGGACTGCTCCGGGTAAGCGGCGAGGAAGCGCAGACGAGTGAACTCGTCCATGGCGGTATACTGGAACAGACGCAGTTGCGGGTCTGTGATGCACTTGCGAGGTACCACCTTCACATCCACTTGGACTCGCTGGCCGGGATAGGTCATCTGTTCATAGGGCTTGGGTTTGTATGGTTCTTTCTTTTTAGAAACAGGGAACATCCCCAGCTTCCTCATCACCCGGAACAAACTCTCCGGGCGGCGAGAGTATCCACGTTGACACAGCCTATGCCACAGCTCCATCATACCGAGGGCAGGATTACGACGGCGCATATCATAAATGAGTTTCAGTTCCTCTTCTGTATGCTGGTTTGGGTGACTGTGAGGACGTCGGGACTGGCAGGCCAGAGATTCCACACTGCCGTTCCAGCGGGCTTTCCAGAAGTAGATATATGACCGGCTCTTGTTGTACTTTCGACTGGCTCGGCTCACCCCATATTTCTCCGCGTACTTCATCAGGGATTGCCGGTATGCCATGTCCTGTGTTATACTCTTGCTCATGAAGGATATGGCCCCCTCTCGTACAGTTGTTGTCGCCAACTCCAACTTTATCACGATGAGAGCCTATCCTTATTCCTTTTTACTCTATCTGTCCAATATCTATTGTAATCCTACAACCGTGTCGAGTCATGCAAGATTTTTCACTTGCTTTTTGCAATCTTATTTGATAGAATGTTCCGGAGAGGAGGCATTTTTTTGAAATCTACAGCGGCGTTTTTCCGTCGTCTTTTGGGCGCGTCTGCAAGCCGGTATACCATCACCGGAGTGACCGCGTGGTTGATAGACAACGGCCTTTTCTCCATTTTAAAATGGATCTTCGGCAACAAGCGGATCTCCGTCCCGC
>CASDVX010000136.1 GCA_949284545.1 uncultured Eubacteriales bacterium | reverse complement strand
TTTTCATCCTCCTTTGCTCTGTTGTTCCGCCCGGTTTTTACCTCAATAAACTTTACGGCCCACGCGAACACGGCCATGAAGAAGAATCCTCCGGGTATGCCTGCAATCACCGCTGTGCAATGATCGGCAAAAAAAGGCACCGATATATTGCAGAATGTGCCGTACCCAAAAATTTCTCTCAATGAAGATACGGCGAACATGACAATCGCAAACCCCAGTCCTTTGCCCAGCGCGTCTCCGACCGTGGCGGACAATCCCCTGCCGGCAAAATTGTTCACCCTGTTAAGCGTTATGCCGTTTACTGCGATAAGCGGGAATATTATGCCAAGCGCCAGCATCACATCGGGGAAAAGCGCGTACCCTGCCGCCGCCAGTCCCGCCGTTATGGCTGAAGCAATGAGCGTGTACACCGCAGGCGCGATTTTTTGAGGTATGTATCTGCCCGCCGCGGATGCCAATGACGTTATTACGAGGAGCACAACCGTTGTGGCGCACGACATCACAAGGCCGTTAAATACCGTGGATCCGCCCGCTATTATGGGCGTGAGTCCCACAAAATCCACAAGGGAGAGATTGTTGAATATCAGGCCGTCTATAAACGCGCTTGAAAACGACGGTCCCTCTGTCCTCCGGCTCTCCGCTTTTTTTAAAGCGGGCGGCGTTCCCACCACGTCGTTTCCGGGCAAAATATCCGGTTCGTCAGCTGTTTTTCCCTCTGTGGGCGTCCAAGTCTCCGGCGTCTCAGGCCTCTTTGATGTTTCAGGCATCTCCGGCGTTTCGGAGGGCGCGGTCACGTGGGCCTCGGGCGCAGACAGTTCCGGCGCAGATACGGTCTCTTTACTCGCTGCCGCCGTCTCCGCAGACGCAGACACGCAACCTTCGTCCTTTTTGCCGTCACCGGGCTTGAACCTAAGTCTTATTGCCAACGTTACACGCCCCCTTTCCGATGCGGCCTGACTCTGTGAGAAAATTTATCCAGAGCAAACGACATGGCGTTCATTATGAGAATGGCGAAGATCACGCCCTCATCGAAAACGCCGTAATATCGTATAAGCATCGTTATCGCCCCGGTAAACACGCCGAACAATACCTGCCCCGACGCAGTGTTCGGGGTAGTAACCGGATCGTTTGCGCAGAAAACGGAACAGAATATGACGCTTCCCGCCAGAAGCTCATAGCCTACCGATTCCGCTGAGGCACCGGTGCGCGGGGCAAAAAAGGCTATTGCGGCAACAGTCAAAAGCATCGACAACGTTATGTTCGGAGAAGCTATTTTTCTGTACACCAGATACAGAAACGCCACCGCTACGATAGGTATGCACACCCCGGCGGGAATCTCGGGCTGTCTTCCCACAAAGGCGTCGAAAAGCGACACGGCGGGGATTTCTCCGGCTTTCAGATATGTAAGCATCCCGGTGACCGGGGTGAATGTTGAAATGTCGACGGCCTTGAGCAGCGGCAGTCCGGCGCCCTGCTCAAACACCGTCGACGCCGCCTGCGTATTCACGAGAGTCACAAGCGCAACTCCGCACAAGGCCGGATTAAATATGTTTTTTCCTACGCCTCCGAACATGGCTTTTGCTACGGACATGGATGTGACGGCGGCCATCACCACGTAACGGTACAGTATGCCCACCGGAAGGAGCATCGCTATTATAAGTCCCGTGACCACCGCCGACAGATCTCCTATGGCCCTCTTGCGGGTCAGCAGCGAAAATATCAGCTCCGTGACTACCGCTGACAGGACGGCAACGGTGCAGTTCATGAGCATCCTTTCTCCGTAATAGTAGCAGCTCATGGCAACGCACGGCAAAAGCACGATGGATACATCCGCCATCGATATGGCTATGCCGTCGCTGTGACGCAGATGCGGGGCGGGGCGCTGAACAAGAGTCATTTGCATACAGCCTTTTTCCCCTCCTTGAGCATCTCAGTCAATTCCATCCTTCCGGGACATATATATGTACAACACCCGCAAAGTCTGCAGTCCGCAAGTCCCAGCTTTTCGGCTTCCGCTATGTCGTTCTGCATCAAATACTCGCATATCTGCGACGGGGACAGGCCCTCCGGGCATACCTTTCCGCACTGGTTGCAGTGTATGCACTCGTTGCTGCGGCTGTATTCGGCCACCTCCGTCATGGCAAGCACGGCGGTATTGCTGCGAAGCACCGAATAATCCCATGAATCCAGCGCCACACCGCTCATAATTCCGCCCATTATGATACTTTTGGTATTTTCCGATACAATCGCTCGTCTCAGCAGGTCCTCAAGAGGAGTGCCTATGGGAACCTCAAACACGTTCGGTCTTGAAATTCCCGAACCGGACACCGTAATTATAGCCTCGGTAACAGGCTTTCCCTCGTATACCGCCCTGTACAGTGACAGGCACGCAAACGGCGACGTTACCCCTGCCGGGATCGTTTTTTCCCCAAAACGCATGTCCCTCGTTGCAAAAATTTTTTTGAGCCTTGTTGCCGCCGGATATTTCGCCGCTACCTGCGATATGCAGATTTTTGCCGGGTTATCCCGCCTTTTTCTGGCGTTAAGCACTCCCCGAAGGGCCCGCTCCGCCTCCTCGCTTCCGGACGACAGGGCGATCACGGCGTTTTTTGTGTAAGTCGCGCGCATCATGAGCTCCAGACCCTGCACCACCTGTTCCGCATACTCTGCGCATATCCTGGTGGAATGGCCGATATACGGTTCGCATTCCACCGCCCCGCATACCAGAGTTTTCACTCCGTTGCGCACCATTTTCAGTATCCGCACATATTCCGGCTCGGAATACTGCGTGGGCCCCGGTATTGACGCCCTGTGGGCTATCTCCATTATCTGTCTGCCGTCAAGTGCCGAAACGTCCTCCGCAGGTTCCGGCGGGTACTCGGCATTTTGTTTGTCGTCCCTTATAACCACGTACCTGCATTTCCCGCGGAGAGGGTGCACGCCATCTTCAATTTTTTCCACTGTGCCGCTTACAGGCGAATACACCGCAAGCCCTTCCTCGGTCTTCGGAATGCCGACACACTGCCCGCGCAGAACATATTCCCCTTCGCGCACCGCCGGAATACAAACACCGCCGCCCTGGTCCATGCTTATCCTTAGCTTCTCGCTCTCGCTGAATCGGCGTATAACGGCTTTTTTTGCCTCATTGTTTGTGGTGTCAAACCGTATACCGCCTCTGAAGCTCCGAAACATTCCAACATTCACCTCTTGAAGTGTTTTGAATAAACTTATATTATAAGAAAGCAGGGGCCGCCTGCATTCGGAACGCCGGCGATCTCGCGCGTTTTGCGCTGAGTTCAGCTATCGTTTCTGTAAGAATTTACAGGCACCCGCCACGTATCCGGGAAAGGAGCGCCTTCACTTTTACAAGTGTCGGCAACATTACGCAGATGACATCGTCGCTGATATCGTCACACCGTCTGAAAATACGCGTCACCGCAGAAGAACTCAGAGATACGGGTTCCGGAACGGGGACCCACAGAACTATAGAAAACATTATTTCCGCCGCATGCCGGCAGACAGGGTTCCCCGCGCATGACTGTCGGTTAATGGTGGAAACGATACCCTCCTCAAGCGGAGGGTGCACGATATGTGTAACGCGTCTTCCCGGTCAGAAAATTTCGGCGCACACCGTCCGCAAAGGAGTGCATAAGGTGAGTACGGAGCCGTATATATTTGTTTTTGATTCGTTAAACGCGATGCTGGCGGCCGGAAGCGCCGTAATAAGGCATCCCGACGTGCTCCTTTCCGGCATGTCGGTCATTTTCAGCAATAAAAAATGGTACATTTCCTTTTCGCCGGTGATAGCCGGCCTCGACGGGTACCGCCTTGATTGCCTTCTTGCCTGCATGTGCGAATTCGGTTCCGAGATACGCGGAGGCGTGATCCGCGAAACGGTCCTGAAGGAGAGCGGGCGCGTAGTGGCTGAGAACAGCGATGCGGAAAGGCTGTTCGCAGTTATGGATCAGTCTGTCTCCCCGGCGCCGTATTTCAACGCCCTCACCGCCGCCGACACGTCCTCGGCTCCGAACACATAGCTCCCCGCCACAAACACGTCGGCACCCGCCTGACGGGCGGTCTTTACCGTCACGTCATCTATGCCGCCGTCCACCTCTATCATGCAGTCCTGCCCGGATCGTTCTATTTCCCGCCTCACGGCGGAAACCTTAGGCATCATATCGTCCATGAATTTTTGACCGCCGAATCCCGGTTCCACTGTCATCACAAGGATCATGTCGCACAAGGGAATATATTCAAATATACTTTCAGCGGACGTTCCGGGTTTCACTGCCAGTCCGCAACGCATACCGAGCTCGCGTATCCTTTCGAGAGTTCCTCTTATATCCGGTTCCGCCTCGTAATGGATGGTGAGCATGTCCGCCCCCTGTTTGCAGAAATCCTCCACATATCTGCTTGGCCTATCTATCATCAGATGCACGTCCGCAAAAAGCTTCGTGCATTTTTTTACGGCCTTCAGCACAGGCTGACCGAAAGATATGTTCGGAACGAATATGCCGTCCATAACGTCAAAATGCAGCCATTGAGCCCCTGCGTACTCTATCTTTTTTATCTCCTCACCCAGCCGGGAAAAATCCGCCGACAGAATGGACGGTGATATTATCGGCATTGCAATGTCTCCTTTTTGTTTACCAGCCTTCACCTGCTGCATACTTTTTGGGCGGCTGCGCAATAAATCTATTGTATTCTATTATATTTTACAATTTATTTCAAGTTTTTTCTGCCGCCGATATGCACCTATAATGAAAATTTATTCCGTTAGGTTTGCATGACAGCAAAAAAGGATGCCGGTATAAACACGGCATCCCTTTGGTCTATATGCGGTCAAAGCCGCTTTTCGTCACGGTTTTGTCTGAGTGAGGAGCTGTATTTCAAATATGGAATACCTAAACTTGCTTACGCCCTTTTCCTTGCAGCTCAGGCGCAGATACCTCACGTCATACTCCTTGCCGAAGTTCGTCCGCACCATCCCCTCGCCGGCACATGTGACATTTGCATCTATCATGGTCCAATTGCTTCCGTCCGTGCTGATCTCAATGGAGTACTTGGAAGCATACGCCGCCTCCCAGTATACTCTGACGGCGTCCGCCTTTCGTACCTCGCCCATGTCAAGTATCAGCCAGGGCTGCTGATCGGATTCGGCACATTCCCAGCGCGACGAATCAGTGGTTGTATCTCCGTCCGTCACCTTCTCGGCAGTCCTGCCGTCAGTTGTATTTTCGGTGGAAGCTGTGACGGTTGCTCCGGTGGAAATAACGAAATCTCCCTCTTCCATCTCAATCGTGAGACTGACATCCGCATCGGAAATGCTGAGCGTATCGCCGGACTTTGTCTGGTAGCCTTCGCAGATCGCAGTAACGTCAAATGAATAGCCGATACCTTTCACGAATCCGAAAACAGCCTTGCCGTTCGCATCCGTTACACGGACGAATTCTTCTCCGGTGGTCTTTTCGGTAAGTGTTATCGTCGCGCCCGCGGGTGCGGATAATTCGGCGTTTACAACTTCTCCTCCGAAAATGTACTTGTAATAAGCCTGCGCTATCATATGATAACCGGCGGTATTTCCGTGGATCCCGTCGGGGAAGCATTCTCTGTGGCCTTCAGTGAATTTGTTGATATCTACCACGCCAAGATTGAGATCTTCGGCTATCTGAAGCTGCATCCCGCGGATTCCCACATTTACGTTATCCGTGTCGCTCAGGAACATGGTATAAGCATACGGTGAGGTACCCACAATAACTTGAGCTCCC
>CASDVX010000135.1 GCA_949284545.1 uncultured Eubacteriales bacterium | reverse complement strand
CAGACAAGAGCGGAGCAGACGGCATTTATAGACGAAATGATAGGCGGGCACTTCACCGTAAAGGCCTTTTCCATGGAGGAAAAAAACAGCGAAAGATTTTCCGAGATAAACAAACGACTGGAAAAATGTTCCCTGAGAGCCATATTTTTTTCGTCTCTTACGAACCCCACCACGCGTTTTGTCAACAGCGTGGTGTACGCGCTTGTAGCCCTCGTGGGAGGGCTTATATGCATATCGTCCTACGCGGAAGCCTCAGCCGCGGGAACGGCCGCGGCGTTTACCGTGGGGAATCTTACGGCGTTTCTTGCGTACGCGAATCAGTATACAAAACCCTTTAACGAGATATCGGGAGTGGTCACGGAACTGCAGAACGCATTTGCCTGCGCGGCGAGAGTGTTCGAGCTGGCGGCTGCGGAGCCGGAAATCCCGGACGCCCCGGACGCGGAGTCTATGGGCAAAGCGGAGGGCAGAGTGGAAATGCGCGACGTGACGTTCTCGTACACGCCGGACAGAAGTCTCATCGAAGGCATGAACCTTTCCGTAGCCCCCGGGCAGAGAGTGGCGATAGTGGGACCCACAGGCTGCGGAAAGACCACGTTGATAAATCTTCTGATGCGTTTTTACGACGTAACGGGGGGATCGATATCGGTAGACGGACGGGACATACGCAAGGTAACCCGGGCGAGCCTGCGCAAAAACTACGGCATGGTGCTGCAGGACACATGGCTGAAAAACGCTACGGTGAGAGAAAATATCGCCATGGGCAGGCCGGACGCAGATATCGAGGAAATACGCGCGGCAGCGAAAGCAGCTCATGCCGACTCGTTCATCCGCAGACTTCCCGACGGATACGACACGGTCCTCGGGGAAGACGGGGGGAGCCTGTCACAGGGGCAGAAGCAGCTTTTGTGCATCAGCAGGATAATGCTTGCGCTGCCGCCGATGCTTATACTTGACGAAGCCACGTCGTCAATAGATACCCGCACGGAAATGAAGATACAGGAAGCCTTTGCGAAGCTGATGAAGGGAAGGACGTCTTTCATAGTAGCCCACAGGCTGTCAACCGTAAGGGAGGCGGACGTTATATTGGTGATGAAGGACGGTAACATAATAGAGCAGGGGAGACACGGGGAACTGCTGGCGAAGAACGGATTTTACGCGCATTTGTACAACAGCCAGTTTGAAGGAGCGGAGACGGACGGCAGCTGAAGCCGGCGCACCCGCACAGGAGGCGGACGCGCTGACCGGACCGGCTGTTTTTGGGACTTGTTTTTCTGTACCGGAGTCATGGCTCTGTCCCGCTCTGCCGCATGTCAGCCCCGGGGCCGCCGGCGGCCCTCCTGCACCGTGCTGCGCGGGACGATATTGCCTGCAAGATACACCTGCCGGCACACATGGCGCGCCGATCCGGCCCCGATGCCGTCAGCTACCGAAGAATCGGTACAAGATTGCCGACGGCAGATGAAAAGGAATCGGTTTTGCTTGACAATTTCATACACCTGTTGTATAATCACCGACAGGTGTCCGGCGTGGAACGCCGCGTTAACCTCGCGTAAGCGAGTTAACGTATACGGAGACGTATCTAAGCGGTCATAGCAGAGCCGGTTCAAATTGTGTACCCTTGCCCGAAACTGAGAATTCTCGCTGTGTAGCGGTATTAAAGTGGTCGTAACGAGCTTGACTCGAAATCATGTTACTTTCTCCAAAAACTGAATATTTATTATACGGAAGCGTATCGAAGTGGTCATAACGAGCTGCACTCGAAATGCAGTAGTCCGCGAGGGCTCGTGGGTTCGAATCCCACCGCTTCCGCCAAAAACAATCCCGCGTAAATCAAGGGTTTACGCGGGTTTTCTTATGCCGTTTTGTGGTGCCCTAATCTCGCATTGCGGGCTAAAATGGTGCCCGTGGTGCC
>CASDVX010000134.1 GCA_949284545.1 uncultured Eubacteriales bacterium | reverse complement strand
CGAAAAGCCAGTAAGGTCACTTGGAGACTACGAGTTTGATAGGTCGCAGGTGTAAGCGCAGTAATGTGCTCAGCTGAGCGATACTAATAGACCGAGGGCTTGAACTACTTCTTCGTAGTTCTTCTGAGCCGTTCCTGTTCCCTCCCTTTATTCGGTTTTCAATGCCCGCCTTCCCGCACGGGCCTTTTTTCTTTGCCCGGAGCGAAGGACGTGCGGTCGAAGCTGTGTGCCGCCGGAGGCAGCAGCGGAACGGTACAGAAGTAGACGCTGTATGCCGAGCAGTGAAAAGACAGCAAGCGGAACGGTACAGAAGTGGACGCTGTATGCCGAGCGGTGAAAAGACAGTAACCGGAAAACGCAGGACGCCCCCAGACATTAACAAAGCACAAGCGGATACAAAATATAGAAAATACAGAAAAGGCGGAATCTCCGCCTTTTTCCATATCTTCGATGTTTCCCCCACTTCATATATCAAAATATTGGATATTTTGAAAAAAACAACCAAATAAACAGGAATTTCACAAAAAACAGTAATAATTTTAGGAATATTTGTAGAAACAGCTGGACAGATAATTGCAAATATGCTATAATTATAATATAGATATCGTGGTATAAGTATTTCGGTGAAATTGTATGGAGTTATTTGCCAGTCGGCGGTAGAATTGTATATACGCTAATCCCTGTAAAATAACGGCTATGAAATGACCGTAAACGCTTACCTTAATCAATATAGAGAGAAAGATAAGGAGCATTTTATGTATCGGGCAAATGAACTGCGCTATAAAAACATGCAGTATAACCGTGTAGGAGAGAGTGGCTTGAAACTTCCGGCAGTATCTCTTGGATTCTGGCACAACTTTGGAGAAACCGGGAATTTCAACAATATGAAATCCATGTGTTTTACAGCGTTTGACATGGGAATAACACATTTTGACTTGGCCAATAATTACGGTCCGGCTGAAGGTGCAGCAGAGTCCAATCTCGGACGTATTATGCGGGAAGAACTGCGAGCGTATCGGGATGAATTGATTATCAGTACCAAAGCGGGATATTATATGTGGAGCGGTCCTTACGGCGATGGAGGTTCACGCAAGTATTTAATAGCGAGTCTGGATGCCTCACTCAAACGGATGGGACTGGAGTATGTAGATATTTTTTACCATCATCGTATGGATCCGGATACGTCGTTGGAAGAAACGATGCAGGCACTTTCCGATATAGTACATAGCGGCAAGGCGCTCTATGTGGGATTATCCAATTATAACGGGGAACGGATGCGCGAGGCGTCCGCGATTCTTCGCGCGCTTCACTGTCCTTTCATCATCAATCAAAACCGCTATTCCATGCTGGACCGTACGGTAGAGAAAAATGGGTTGTTGGATGCATCCCGTGACGAGAAAAAAGGTGTGATCGCGTTCAGCCCACTGGAACAGGGCTGGCTTGGCGGCCGATATCTGTTTGGCATTCCGCGGGACAGCCGCGTGCGCACGGACGGTCGGTTTCTGAATGAATCACAGATTACACCGGAACGGATACATAAGATTCAGCTGCTGACGCAGTTGTCGGAGGAACGCGGGGAGAGTCTTTCCCAGATGGCGCTTTCCTGGCTGATGGCCCGTGGAAAGGGAACCGTAGTCAGTGTATTGGTGGGAGCATCCCGTCCACAGCAGATTCGTGAAAACGCAGGGATGATTCATTCAACTCCTTTTACAGAAGAGGAGTTGAAGCGCATAGAAACCATTGTAAACGGATGAAAAAAAGAACGCAGAGCGGCTGCTCTGCGTTCTTTCTGCTTCGAATTATATAGGAAGATTTGAAAAGCGTACAGTAAAAAGGGATCGCACTTGACAGAAGAAAGGGTTGTATGATAGAATGCGAAGCGGCAGCGCATACGGGTGCTGTGGATGAAAGCTCAAAGGCGATTAACAGGACGGATAATCATAAAGAAAACAGGTATATAAAATGAAACCGGATGCAGAAGCACGAAAAAAACTGAAGGCAGACGGATATTTACCGAGCCGTGATGGGGAGCATGAGGCTGTGTGAGTGATTACAGGAAACGGTGTAATGACAGCGTCGGATATGCAGACATTGTGCCGCGTGGCGGAAACCTACGGGCGTGGCGAAATGGCGTTTACAACAAGACTGACAGTGGAAATCCCGTGGATTCGGTATGGAGACGTAGATGCGGTACGGGAAATTTTTGCGCAGGGCGGAATTGCAACAGGCGGTACGGGGCGCAAGGTGCGTCCGTTGGTGAGTTGCAAGGGCACTTACTGTGTATTCGGACTATTGGATACGCAGGCACTGACCGCCAGACTGCACAAGATGTTTTATGAGGGATACCGTTCTGTGGAGCTGCCACATAAATTCAAAATTGCGGTAGGTGGTTGCCCGAACAATTGTGTCAAACCAGACCTGAACGATGTGGGCCTTGTAGGACAGCGAAGCCCGGTTTTTTCGGAGGAGAAATGCCGCGGTTGCAAAAAATGTCAGGTTGAACAGGCGTGTCCGCTTGGAGCGGCAAAGCTGAAGGACGGCAAGGCAGAGATTGACCGTATATTATGCAATTCTTGCGGGAGATGTTCGGAGAAATGTCCGTTTGGTGCGATAGAGGCCGGGGAGAGTGGTTGCCGTATTTACATAGGAGGGCGCTGGGGCAAGCAGATCCGTCGTGGCCAGGCATTGCCGGGAATTTATGGAATAGAGGACGCGATAAAAATGGTAGAAAAAGCACTGCTGTTGTTCCGTCGGGAAGGATTTTCGGGCGAGCGGTTTGCTACAACAGTAGAGAGGCTCGGCTTTGATAATGTCTGTCGTATGCTGGAGGGAGAGACATTGCTGGAAGAGCGTGATCGGATTCTTGCCATGCCGATCCGTCAAAGATGATACGACGGATATTTACTGTATTTCTGGTGGCGGTTATGATTGCGCCATTGGGTATCGGGTGCGCCACGTCGCCGTCTGTATTGGTAGGGGAAGGGATTCGCTTTACCGATGCGGAAGCGCATTTAGCCTAAATCGACACGATATATGGGGATTGACGGAGATATAAGGCACAACATCTTGTCTGAAATACAAATCAGAGAGTAAAACGCCGTTTAAGGCGCGTAATGAACCGCCTGCGGTTTGAAACATCTCCAGACGATAAAGGAATCGTCTGCGGCGCGGAAGGTCAAATAGCTGCATTCAACGGCTTTCTTTCAAAACGGCGGCACATAAAAATAGCAGACATCGGATTATGGTGCCTGCCTCTATGTTTGTATGAAATTCAATGCCATATCAAAACGCGCCGTAAAGGTTGTAGCATCTCTGACGAATACTCGCTTTGCGGGAATTTATCTTGCCTCTGCCTATACCGAGTTCGGCGCAGACTTCGGATTGTACCATACCGTTCATATAGCAGTTCAGAATGGCGAGTTCCAAGGCGGATAACCGTAACGCGCCGACAAGTTCATCGTATTTCGTGTAGTCTGTCTGTTCTTTTTCAAAGCAGTTTACGGGATCCATCGGCAGTGCCTTGTAATCCGTAAAGTCTATTGATTCGACGACCGTCCCGCGCCTGTCAGGTCTGTTGCGAAGAAGATTGATAAAGTGGTCTACTTCGCGATAGCAGGCCAGCTTAATAGATATCTCTTTTCCTTTACGGTCTTTGCCGTAAATCTCATTGGCGGTATGACCGATGAATTGATACAGAAAGCATATAGCG
>CASDVX010000133.1 GCA_949284545.1 uncultured Eubacteriales bacterium | reverse complement strand
CGGGCGGCTCGCGCCGCTCTCCCCGCCGTTTTCCGTCAGTCACAGAATCCCTGTATTTTTTACTGATAAATTATATCCGCTTTTCTCTCCCACGTCAAGCGGGAACGGGAAATGTTCACCGATAATTCCAATATCTCCGCGTTCCGTCCGTTTACGGAGATTTTCGCTTGTATAACTCATAAAAACCGGAATGTTACAAAAACGCAGTAAACAAGTCGCAACTGTTGACACAAAATCAAAACTTTGTTAAAATCTCATCAAAAGGAGTGAGGAAATGAAGAGATTTGTTTCGGCGCTTTGCGCTCTGTCGCTGGTTTGCGGATGGGGGACGTCGGTATCCGCCGAGGTATCCGCGTATGTCCCGGAAGACGGCGCGCAGCTTATCTCCCCTGCCGCTGCGGCGGATGTGTTTGCCGCGGCGAGGAAAAACACTCCCGCTTACGGGTTTTCCGCAGCGACGGAAATGATCCAGTTCTGGGGTAACTCCGGTTGGGAGACCCACTCGATACATATGGTTCAAAGAGGGGAAAACGGCCTGGAATTTTTCCGCCTGCAGAATTCCTTCGGATTCAGTGTCGGAGATGCCTGCTATTACGGGGACGGATATCGCTACGATTTTAGCGGTCCCAATGCCGGGGGCTGGGCGAAAACTCCTATGTCCGAGGAAACCTTTCTTACCATGGACGATCCGAGCTGGCTGCTGTCCGGGGATATCTCCGACGAGCAATTTGCGGGCGCAGAGGCGTTATACGAAAAGGACGGAACGGTGACTGCTGTCTTCCGCGGCACCGGTCCCAACACCATGCCCGAGCTGTTCACCGCCTATATGCACCATCTGAACCCCTCGACTGAAAGCTCACACAGTGTCATGTTCAACGACGTTCCCCGCCTTGAGGTCTCCTATACCTCCCGCGGGATAACGTCCGTGTATGTGGATATGGATATATCGTATTCCAGAAACGGAGACAGTTATACATACGCCGCTTCCGTAAAAACGGAGGTGCTTGCTCTCGGAGACGACGTGATCGTGCCGAAAGCGTCCACGGGCATGGATGAAAACGACAGGCTTACGGAAGGCACACCTATCTCCTACGCTTTCAGCAACCTGACGCCGTCAGAGTACGGAACGGACGGAAAAATAGACACATACTGGAAGGGACGCGCGCCGGGCGCTCCTCTGGGGGGCGTGGGCGTCTGCGATGAAGAAGACGACACCGGCATCTCATATTTCGGTCTATCGTGGGACGAACCCAAAACGGTGACGTACTTGAAGCTGTACGGCACCGACGTGTCCATGAACGGGTTCAATTTCGGGGTGCGGATCTCTTCGGATACCGGCACCGCGGACTCCTTCTGCCAATACGGAGGAGCGGAATGGGAAAAGCTCCGTCCTGCGCTCGACTATGTGGTGATAAAGGGAGAGCTGCCCTCTGACATGGATTTCCCGGATACGGCTGAATACACCGTAGTGCTGTTCAGTCCGGTGACGGTCAGGGCAATAGCCGTGGATCTGCGGATAGGCAATGATTGGGACAAGGATTTTTACGTGAATGAATTCGCCGCGGGCGGTTTTACATCCGGTGAATCCGCTCCGGCAGAGTCCGTGGAAAGCGGCGGCGTTCTGTCCGAAGCCGGGGCCTCTTCCGGCGAAAACAGCACGGCGGCGGTGGCAGTCGTTACAGTCGTTTGCGCGGTGTGTGCGGCCGCGGGGGCGGGAACCGCCGCAGCGGTGATGCGCCGTCGTAACGGAAGAAACAGCCGCGGCTGACCGCGCGCGTATACCAATATCGCCGGACAGGCGGCGATATTAAGGAGTAAGTTGCAGGGAGTGAAACTCATGAAAAAAATATTTGCAGCGCTGTGCGCGTTGGCGGCTGCGCTCCTCCCTTTCGGGACGGCGTTTGCTCAGGAAAGCTTTCCCTGGAGCGAAATACCCGTTGTCACAGAATACGTTCCCGGCGCGGCGGCGCGCGCCGTCTCCCCTGAGGAGGCCGCCCGGGTGTTTAAATCCGCTCTCAGCTTTACCGACACCGAAAATATGGCCTTGGATGTCACCGTGTACCGTGAAAACGGCGCTTCAACGAAATCCTTCAAGGTCAGGAGTACCTCGGCGGGACTCCATTATTATTATCGTTCCGGCAGCACCGAGTACTTTTACAGGGACGGCGTCAGATTCTCTGTGAAAAACGGGGATCTCGGTGATTATTCCGTCAAGACGATGTCGGAGAAAGATATCCTTGATTTTGCGTCCCCGGATTACGCCCTGGGCGGCTGTTATTCGATAGACGAAAACGAATTTGCACGGGCGTATTCCATATATGAGGAAAACGGGCTGTATACGGCGGTATTCAAGAATGAGGACATTGATAAACTGACTTACAGGTCGGTGATAGGCATCAACGCAGGAGCCCACCCGGCTTGGGATGGTTACGAAGAATATGAGTATGACGGGACCCCGTCCACTCTCATCACCTTTTCCGCGCACGGATTAAAACGAGTAGCCTACGATGTGCGGATAATCAGCTATCCCATGTCCGACGGCAAAATCGGCGGGAACTGGTACGGCGTGGGAGAGCTGAATGTGACAGCCACGGGCGCGGACGTCAATGTGCCCTTCCCCTTCAGCGAAGACCTCCCGGACGGCAACCTGAGCCTTTCGGCAACGCCTTTTGCGGATTCGGTCTATGACGAGGGAGGCGACACGCCTGTGGCTATCAACGACAATGACGACAACACCTGGTGGCAGAGCGAACGGAAGCTTATGGATCCCGAAATCGGCAATGTAATAGCCTATGAGGATCTTCCCTATTTCGGGCTTGCCTGGGATGCGCCCGTAAAAATAGGATCTGTCAGCTTAAACTGGACTGATGTGAATACCCAGAGCGACAGCAGCTTCGACGTGTACTTTTCCTCCGGCCCCATAGAGCTTATCCGCCGGACGGAGCCTATGGGGACAGCCAAGGAAGGGGCGTCGTGGTATACCGACGGCAGCGCGGAATGGAAAAAGCTGGAGCTCGCAAAGGATTATACCGTGAATTTCATGGGTTATATGCCTTACTCATCCGAGGGCCTGACCGAAATAATCTTTCCTTCTCCGCTTGAGGCGGCCGCACTGAAAATAGTGGTAAAACAGGGCGGTAAAAAGCTGGATCTTCTTTTGGTGCACGAGATAACGGCGGAAAGCGCAGATCCGTCGGATCCGGAGGAAACAGAGGAAACGGTGTCGGAAATCAATTCCGGGGTCAACTCGGAGACCGTTTCGAAACAGGCAGTCGTTTCTTGGTGGGGTCCCGAAACGTTGCCCCAGGACAATGCCGGGGATCACGAAAACTCATCCGGCGGGGCATTCTGGGCGGTACTCGCAGCGGCGGGCGTCCTTTCCGCGGCGGCGGGAGCTCTGGCGACGGTTATACTGTTGCGGAAGAAGAAATAAGGCAAAATTTCCGATGGCGGCCCCACGAAAAAATACGGTAAGAGTCTGCAAAACGGCTGTTGCGTGAAACAAAACAAGGCAAAGCTTTCGGTACCGCTGTTACGGAACACGAAAGATAAAGGGGAGCTTCCTGCGTGCGGAGGCTTCCCTTTTTCGGCGGCAGTGACGGCACCCTCGCCGGGCTTTCCCCCGCGGCGGATGCGACGATAACCCTCCTGGGGGCTTTCCCCCGAAGCAGCAGTAACGATAACCCCGCCGGGGGCTTTTTACCCACGCGGCGGCGGGTGCTGCGGAAATGTCCGGCCGGGACGCGGCGGGGCTGCGAAAGTCTCCGGCAAAGCCGGGGTCCGCCCGCCGCGGACTGCATTCTTTTTAATTGAGACCTGTTTCCTCTGCGGAGGCAGTGACGATAAC
>CASDVX010000132.1 GCA_949284545.1 uncultured Eubacteriales bacterium | reverse complement strand
AAGGTTAACGTTCCCGCAGCGTGGGCGGAAGCCGGCGAGACCGCTCCGGACGCTCCCGCAGTTGGAAGCCGCAAAGATCTGGTGGATTTTGTAAACAGAGTCGTAACACCGGTAGGAAAGATGGACGGCGACAGTCTTCCCGTGTCCGCATTTAAGGATATGGCGGACGGTACGTTCCCCCAGGGCTCCGCGGCGTTTGAAAAGCGCGGCGTAGCGGTGTTCGCGCCTGTGTGGCATCCCGAAAACTGCATACAGTGCAACCAGTGCGCCTTTGTCTGCCCGCACGCCTGCATCCGCCCCTTTGCCATGAACGAGGAAGAGGCGGCCAACGCGCCCGCGTCCACGAAGTTCATAGATAAGATGATAGGCAAGGGTACAGAGGGCCTCAAGTTTACCATGGCCATATCGCCGCTGGACTGCATGGGCTGCACGCTCTGCGTAAAGGCATGTCCCACCAAGCCCGAGAAGAGAGCGCTGGAAATGACGACCACGGCGTCTCAGATGGATCAGCAGGAAGCTTTCGACTACGCTGTGGCAAAGGTGACGGACAAGAAGCTTTCCTTCGCCAGCGCGGTAAAGGAAAGCCAGTTCAAGCAGCCGTTGCTTGAGTTCTCCGGCTCTTGCGCGGGCTGCGCAGAGACCTCTTACGCGAGGCTGATCACACAGCTCTTTGGCGAGAGAATGTACATCTCCAACGCCACCGGATGCTCCTCAATATGGGGAGGTTCTGCTCCTGCGACGCCGTACACCGTAAACAGGGACAGCGGAAAGGGTCCTGCGTGGGCGAACTCACTGTTTGAGGACAACGCGGAGCACGGCCTCGGCATGGCGCTGGGACAGAAGACCATACGCGAGCGCCTTGCGAAGAAGACGGAGCAGATCATCGCCGGAGACGCTTCCGACGAGATAAAGGCTGCAGCCGAGAAATGGCTTGCCACCTTTAACGACGGGGAGACTAACGGAGCTGCAGCCGAGGAATACGTAAAGGCGCTGGAGAAGTGCGACTGCGCTCTCAGCCAGGAGATACTTGCGGAGAAGGATTATCTCAGCAAGAAATCCATATGGATATTCGGCGGAGACGGATGGGCCTACGATATCGGCTTTGGCGGCCTTGACCATGTGATAGCCTCCGGGGAAGATGTAAACATCATGGTGTTTGACACCGAGGTTTACTCCAACACCGGCGGCCAGGCTTCCAAGGCGTCTAACATAGGCCAGGTGGCGCAGTTTGCAGCCGCGGGCAAGGCCATCGGAAAGAAGAACCTTGCGGAAATAGCAATGTCCTACGGGTATGTTTACGTGGCTCAGATCGCCATGGGAGCCGACCAGAACCAGACTATAAAGGCCCTCAAGGAAGCGGAGGCATATCACGGTCCGTCGCTCATCATCGGATATGCCCCTTGTGAGATGCACGGCATCAAGAAGGGCGGAATGCAGAATTGCCAGCTTGAGATGAAGAAGGCCGTGGAGGCGGGATATTGGAATATGTTCCGTTACAATCCGGCCCTCGAGTCTAACAAGCTCGTCATCGACTCCAAGGCGCCGACCGCCAGCTATCAGGACTTCATCGCTAACGAGGCGAGATATGCGCGTCTTGCTCAGTCCTTCCCGGAGCGCGCGAAGGAGCTCTTCGCAAAGGCCGAGGAAAACGCGAGAAACAGATACGACAGGCTGGTCAAGATGGGCAAGCTCTACGAATAATTTACTTCCTGAGTTTGCCGGTGTAATGTATAAAGGACGGAGACGTTTCGCTTTTGCGGGACGTCTCCGCTTTTTAATGCTGTCGGACTGTTTTAGCAAAGAGCGAGCAAAAGTAACACCGATGTGCATATGTGCGCAGTTGGTTATACAAAAAATCTTCAGAGGAGGCACAAGGCTTTAGAGGAAAATGACGGAATTTTTAATTAAAAATATTGCAGCGCTTTATCGCATCCAAAACGGCTTCAAAAGTGTCACACGATAATGATTTCCGGATGTGGGGAAACATAAAACATAGGCAGAATGCAAATGAAAAGATGCAAAAACAGAGAAGGGAACATACGATATGGTGCTGTGTGTGCTTTAAACAGCTAAAGTTCAAAACGCAGGAGGGTCGTCAAGTGATCATGGCGGGGTGTATCTGAAGCAAAAATATTACGTTTTAACCGCAGAAATAAATAGCGGGAGGTGAAGAAATACATACACGTTTAAAAAAGCCCGTGCGTTAGGACCCAGATCGGGCATTATGGCTTACAGCCATTATGAAAACCGCCGATTGCGGGAGGTTATGATTTAAAATAATTTTCTGTACAAAGTAACTTTTTGCCCCATTTTAGCGTCTAACATATAGAACATACAGAAAAGAGGATTTTATCATGCAACAAAATGGCAGGTATAACCGTATCGGTGCCACAAGGTGCAAAAAGCGCAAAAAATACACAAGTTATCTGTTGGTTTTATTTGCAGTATTTGCAGCGGCGACTTCAATAACTGTTTGGGCTACAAAATCTCTGGCTATGGCAAAAGGAGAGACGAGCAGTAATTCAGCATCGGAATCAGGGACCGAGCAGGCAGATAACCCGGAATCCTCGGCTACGGAAAGCAAAAATGACGGCAACAGTGATGTTGACAATACGTACGATTATTCTAAACCCGTACCGGAATCTGATAAGGTGGAAAACAGCTATTTTGACGATGCGGTCTTTATCGGAGATTCCAGAACGGAAGGCTTTATTTTGTATAGCGGATTATCAAATGCTATTTCGTATACAAGTCAAGGCTTGATGGTGGACACGGTATTTACAAAACCCGTAATCAATAAAAACGGCAAGAAAATTTCTGTAATGGAGGCCTTGCGGGAGACCGATTTCAGCAAAGTTTATATCATGTTCGGCATCAATGAAACGGGATGGCCGTACAGCAGCGTTTTTATCGAAAAATACGGCGAGATAATCGATGAAATAAAGGCAATAAATCCTGACGCCATTATTTATGTCCAGGAGATTTTGCCGGTCACGGACAAGGTTTCACAATCCCACAGTTATGTAAAAAACGAAAAAATAAATGAATTCAATGCGTTAATCCGTCAAATGGCAGAAGAAAAGAAGGTATATTATATCGATACGGGGAAAGCAGTGGCCGGTGCCGACGGTTCACTGCCGGAGGATGCCGCGAGCGACGGCATCCATTTGAAGCAGCCCTACTGTTTAAAGTGGCTGGAATACCTGAAAACGCATACTGTCACAAATACGGAGAGGTAAAACCATATTATGAAAACTTTCAAAAAAACACTTTCCATTGCACTGAGCATCATAATGTCGGCAATGCTGTTCGGATGCTCGTCTCAGGAGGACACGGTCTGTATAGACATTGACGCTTTAAGCGGTGAATTACTCGAAAAAGCGGAATTCGAGGATGAATTAAGCCCGATTGATGACACGATGATTAAAAAGCTGTACAATATAGAGGATTATGTAAAGGCAAAGGTTTATATAAGCAGCGGTGCAACTGCCGAAGAAATTGCAGTATTTGAGTTTGACGGCACGCAGGCTGCCAAAGCAGGGTTGGACAATGCCGAAATCAGGATCCAAGAGCGAAGGATTGATTTTGAATCATATATCCCCAAAGAGGTTAAAAAGCTTGATAACGCGATTGCTAACCGATTTGGTAAATATGTTATTGTATGCGTTTCAAACGGCAATAAGGCGGAAAAAATCATCACACAGTATATCAGTAAGCAAAATGAGGAATAGATTTTGAATACCGAGCAGCAACTTGTAGGATTGATAAAAGTCAACAAAGAAAAATACTATCGTGTCGCTTTTGCCTATGTAAAAAATAAGGAAGACGCTTTGGATATTGTTTACAATGCCATTATTAAGGCGTTGCAAAAAATCGATCAATTGCGTAATGGCAATTATCTTGAAACGTGGTTTTACCGCATTTTGATAAACGAAAGTATTTCCTTTGTTCGTAAAAATAAGAACACTGCATATCTCGACGAATTACCGGATTCCCAACTCCCACTGACGGAAGATTACAATAGGGAGCAGTATATGACACTGTATTCAGCCATTGATCATTTGCCGCCGAAACTGAAGTCCGTAGTTTTACTCCGATATTTTGAAGATATGAAACTTGACGAAATAGCGGAAATCACATCGACCAAACTGAGCACAGTAAAAGCACGGTTATATAAGGCATTAGAGCTTTTGAAGATTGATATAGAGGGTATGGATTATGATTGATAGGTCAGATTACAGAAACATTGAAATTCCCGATGAATTGGATGTTGTTGTAAACGGTGCGATGTTAGAAGGGAAGAGGTTGCGCAGAAAAAATAAAGTAGTCGGCGTTTTCAAGAGAATAGGTGCAACGGCGGCAGCATTTGTGTTTGTATTTATTGCACTCCTAAATATATCTCCCACTGTTGCCCGGGCAGCGTACCAGGTGCACATAATCGGCGACTTATGCCGCATCGTTACTTTTAGAGAGTACCATTTTGAGGACGATATAAAATATATTGATGCAAAAATTCCCAAAATAGAAAATACGGGGAAAAGCGATTTGGAAAAGAGGATTAATCTGGAAATTCAGAAAAAAATCAACGACTGCATAGTAGAGAACGAGGAAGTAGCGAAGGACTACTACGAAGCGTTCATAGAAACGGGCGGAAAACCGGAAGATTTTACCCCAATCGGTATTACCGTTGATTATGAGATTAAATGCGTAAACGAAGAATATGTGTCCTTTGTAATATCGCAATATGAGACCGCATTTAATGCATACAATCACGAGATTTACTACAATATTGATCTGGAAAGCGGAAGAATTTTTACCCTGAAAGATTGGCTTGGAAATGACTATAAACAAATCGTGGCTGAAAGCATTGAGAAAACCATCGATGGTTGGACTGATGAGCAAAGGGAAATGCTGTGGGAAGATATTTCAATTATTGATTTGATTTCCGAAAACACGGATTTTTACATTGACCAAAGTAATCGGATAGTTGTTGTGTTTGCCCGGTATGAAGCGGCGTGCGGTGCAGCAGGTAAACTTGAATTTATAATACGGTAGGCAACTGATTAAGGAGGAAGATTATTGGTTTTCAGCAGCATACTCTTTATCTTTTTCTTTCTGCCTGCTGTATTACTCGTATATTTTATTGTTCCGTTAAAATTGAGACACTTTGTATTGCTTTTTTTCAGCCTGCTTTTTTATGCTTGGGGAGAACCGATTTACATTTTTATTATGCTGTTTTCCACCATTTTTGATTATGTCAATGGGCTGTTGATCGAACGATTTTATTCAAAGGATAACCATAATGCAGCCAAGACAGTGATGGTATGCTCAGTGATAGTTAATCTCGGGATTTTGGCTTTTTTTAAATATAACAACTTTTTTATTGAAAATATAAACACATGGACAGGATCGAATTTGCCTCTTGCGGACATTGCTTTGCCGATAGGAATATCATTTTATACCTTTCAAACGATGTCTTATACCATCGATGTATACAGGAGAGAGGTTACGGCACAGAGAAATATCATCAGTTTCGGCGCATATGTCACAATGTTTCCCCAACTTGTGGCCGGGCCGATCGTCCAGTACAAAGATATTGAAAAGCAGCTCGATTCTAACAGGACAACGCTCGATGACTTTTCTTACGGCATTAAACGCTTTATCACCGGATTGGCGAAAAAAGTCCTGCTGGCAAACAATATCGGTTTGCTGTGGGAACAGATTTCAGGAGATTCGCTGACTGCTCTGTCCGCAAGCGAAGCGTGGATCGGAGCCGCAGCGTTTGCTTTTCAGATTTTTTTCGATTTTTCCGGGTATTCCGATATGGCCATAGGGTTGGGCAAAATGTTGGGATTCCGTTTTAAGGAAAACTTCGATTACCCTTACTGCGCCAAAAGCATCACGGAGTTTTGGAGAAGATGGCATATTTCTCTTGGCTCGTGGTTCAGGGAATATGTTTATATACCGCTTGGAGGCAATCGAAAGGGACTGCGCAGACAACTGCTCAATATTTTGATCGTATGGTGTTTAACGGGCTTTTGGCACGGAGCCAGCTGGAATTTCGTGATTTGGGGATTATATTTCGGCGTATTGTTGAGCATGGAAAAGGTATTTTTGTTACAATGGTTATGTAAACACAGAATACTTTCTCACATCTATACGCTCGTTCTTGTGACGATCAGCTGGGTGATTTTTGCATTTGACGATATTTCTGAAGCAGGTCTGTACTTAAAGGCAATGTTCGGGCTTAACGGTGCAGAGCCTTTTTCCGCCCGGACACTTTATTATATCTCGACAAATGCAGTTGTATTGATTGCCTGCGCGGCGTTCAGCATTGATATTTTCAAAAGGATAAGGCTGCGTGAAAAGTCAACAGCTTCGCTGTATGCCCTAAAAACATTAAAAATTGCCGTCTATGCTGCCGCATTGTTTATCAGTGTAAGTTTTTTGATAGGGGATACCTATAATCCTTTTCTGTATTTTAGATTTTGAAAGAAGAACGATGATGAAAAAATTTTATCAGATTATCCCGGTTGTGTTGTTCGCAGCAGCTTTGTTTGTAACGCCTGTTTGCTTCTTCCTGCAAGAGGACAAAGAATTTTCCGAAAGCGAAAACCGTTATCTTGCAACTAAGCCCGCTGTTTCGTTTTTAAGCATTTTATCGGGGGAATTCATGAAAGACGCCGAGGAATATATTGACGATCAGTTTCCTCAGAAGGACTTTTGGATTTCCTGCAAGTCTGATTTTCTTCGTTTGCTGGGCAGCAGGGAAATCAACGGCGTTTACCTGGCAAAGGACGATTATTTGATTGAAAAATGGCTTGCGGCGGAATTTGATGAAAAGCTGCTGACACAGAACGCAGAAGCATTAACTGAATTTGCATTGCGACACCCGGAACAAAAGACTTCCCTGATGCTTGTTCCCACGGCAGGTATGATCTTGAACGACAAGCTGCCTGAAGGAGCACCGATGTTTGATCCGGAAACCGCATATGATATCGTTCTGAGGAACCTCGAAGGCATATATTATATGGACTTGAATACCTTATTTGCATCACACAGGGAAGAGAGCTTATATTATAAAACAGATCACCACTGGACGACATACGGCGCCTTTTTGGCGTATTCCTCTTGGTGTGAAATCAATGGTTGCTCCGCAGAACAGAACGAGTTTGAAATCAGGACCGTAAGCGAGGACTTCCAGGGGACACTCCATTCAAAAGTTCTGGGGACGCATTGTGCCTTCGACACGATAGAGTTATATGTGCGAAAAAACGAATCCCCCTACAGCGTCCGATATAATTTCGGGAAAACACAGAGCGATACTGTTTATGCTCCGGAACGGCTTTCCCAGAAGGATAAGTATCAGGTATTCCTAAATGGGAATCATCCTGAAATAACGATTGAAACTTCCCAGACAAACGGAAAACATTTGCTGGTTATAAAAGACTCTTTCGCTAACGCTTTCATACCGTTTTTACTGAATGACTACGAGACGATACACGTGATTGACCCCAGATATTATCATGGAGATGTAGATGAATATATCCGTGACAACAATATAAACGAATGTCTGTTTTTGTATAATGTAAAAAACTTCTGTGAGGATAGAAATATTTCAGACGTATTAAACTGACGCGGATTTGTACCTTGTAAAGTAATTATCAAAAAACTCTCGCGTTAATTGCTTTATAAAAATGAAAAGCAAATACCGTGGCATAAAAACAGCCAAATACCCAAAGACAGAGCCGATGATTTTGTGAGATGCATCACAGATTATCGGCTCTGCATATTTTAAATATTTCAACGAGTCCGCCTCAATAGGGTTTTGATGGTATGCATCATTGCGCTTATACGGTTTTCCGGATTCGTTTTGAGTCGGAGATACAAAAAATACGGCCGGAAAGAGCGTTAACAGCACTCTCACGGCCGTATTTTCACTTCTGCGATCCGTCCAATACCATGGCTATCCGATACACGAGATAATAACCATGGTAAACGCCGGTTTGAAATTATGAAGACTTTCGTTTCCTTACAACGAACCACGTGCCGGCGGCAATTGCTGCGGCTGCGGGAATTGCCAGAAGCCACCACCAAACTCCGGGATTACCTTCGCGCGGGTCTCCGTCGCCCTGCGACGAGACTTCACCTGCCGCCGAGCCCGAACCTGCGGAAGAAGTGCCGGACGGACCGCCTCCTGAAACGTCCGGGACGCTGTCCGAAACCGTATCGGAGGGAATGCCGTCTGAAACGGTTATATCGGAGGGCGCAGATTCGGAGACCGCCGAAGACACCTCCGGCAGATTGCTTGAATTTTCCGGTGAAACGCTGCCCAAACCTCCCGATGAAACGCTGCCTGAACCTTCTGACGAAACGCCGTCCGAAGAGGCACCGTCTCCCTGGTCAAGGGGATCGAGATCAAGCCACAGGAACCGGGGATGATAGTCCACGGAATATTGTTCATCTCCGTGTACGTTGCAGTTATAGGAAACAAGCAGCTTGTCGCCGCTCGAAAGATGAGGATGCGCCTTGGCATTGTAGGTGTACAGCGTCCCGCGCCCGTCCGCGCTTGTCTGGCCGTGCTCCGGTGTCACATAGAAGGTCACCGGGTCGTCAAAAGGTCCGACGGGTGAATCGCCTATGGCGTAGCAAATGTTGCTTGATTCGGTAAATTCGGTGTAAACAGCTATATATTTTCCCTTGTAAGGCCCGACTGTAACGGGCGAGACGCTGAGTTCACAGGACACGCTCTGAAGTACAGGAGCAGAGTTAGCTATATTTGTGTCCCATGAAGACCCGTTCCAGTATCGGACCTTTGAAAAATCGGGGAAATCGGATTCCTTTATACGTGCCACTATCATGTCCTTACGGCTCCACTCCTTCATGGCATCGCGGTACCCATAAATATATATGTACCCGTCGGGATCGGGCGCCCCTGCGGAAACAGTGTTCATGGTGACTCCTACGCCGTAGGCATAAAGATACCGGTCATCGGAAGTCCTGTACCAAAGCTGAGGGATCTTTTCGGTTCTGGAGTAGGAAGAATAGTCGGGAAGGCCGTTGACAATGGGGACTTCTACCATATCTATCTGAGTTGGTTTCCAATCTTTTTGAGGAAACCCGAGGATGTAGAGCTTGTTGCCGACGACAAAACAGTCCAGCATCCAATTGCGGTTGCCGAAAAGATTGGATCCTACCTGCATATTGCCCTTATCACCGTAAACGAACCGGAAATTGTCCTTATCCGGTTCGCTTCCGCTGAGCAGCGCGGAAGTGTGGTTGGGCATTGCCCACTGTGAGACCTTGCCGTCGGCATTTGAGGTCCCCATCAGGGTATCGCTGAAAATAAAGAATGTAGTGGTATCGCCTGAAGCGCTGGCGAACGCGTCGTTACCGTCGAGAGACACGGTAAATATGCCGTCTGCTCCCAGCCATGTGCGGGAAGACTGATTGCGTCTGTCAAACAGGGCATCCCATTCATCGGCGGTGGTACAGGTAAGTATCGGCTCGGAAGCGGCCGATGCCGCCATTCCGGCGGAGAAAGAGGACACAGCCGCGGCCGAAACGGCGACTGCCGTGAACGCAGCAAGCGAAGCCGCAACAATTCGCTGGCAAAAACTCATTGGCAAGTTGCTCCTTTCTTAATAGCGCGCAATCTGCAATTACTGCATCTAAACACAGCGTGGCTGAAAACAGAAACGGTTTGATAGCGCGTATAAGGGCGTTTCGGCACTATCTTGCGCCGAACATGAAATATGCCGGTAATACTTGCATCAGTCGTCCTCATCGTCCTGACTCGTGATGGCATTAAGATTGAGCCACAGGAAACGCGGATGGTACTCAGTGGTGTTCTGCCGGCCGAAGGTGCTGCGGTTGTTGCAGTTATAGGATACCAGAAGCTTCCCGTCGGAGGAGAGATGGGGATGAGCCTTGGCGTTGTACGTGTACATTCCCTCTACACTCCCATGTTCCGGAGCGGTATAGAATTTCACGGGATCCTCAAACGGTCCCACGGGGGAATCGCCTATGGCATACATCATGTTTGCCGACTCAGTGGCCTCAGTATAAACGGCTATATATTTCCCCTTACATGGCCCTGTGGTCACCGGTGTGACGCTCAATTCGCAGGACACGTTTTTTACAAGCACGTCGCAGTCCTCAATGTTGGAACTCCATCCTTCACCGTCCCAATAGGTCAGCTTGGAGAAATCCGGGAAATCGCTCTCCTTTATTCTGGATACAATAAGGTCCTTGCGGGACATCTGCCACACAGCGTCCCGGTATCCGTAGAAATAGATATACCCGTCGGGGTCGGGCGCTCCCGCGGAAACCGTATTGCACATAACGCCTATACCGAAAGCGTAAACATATGAGCCTCTCTCGTTCCAGTAGCACAGCTGAGGAATATTCGCAGTCTTTGTGTAGCTTGCGTAATCGGGTTCACCGTTGACGATGGGAATTTTAATCATATCCATCTGAGCGGGTTTCCAGTCTTTTTCCGGGAATCCGAGGATGTACAGAGCATCGCCCATCACAAAGCAGTCGAGCATCCATTTATGTTCTCCGAATAGATGTTTATCCGAACCGAATTCGCCATTGCCGCCGGGACCCCACACAAACTCGATTTTGTCAGGATCGGCAACGTTGCCGGTAAGCAGCGCCGAGGTCTGGCTCGGCTGACCGGGCGCCCAATAAACGTACCCTGTCTCATCAGAGCTTCCCATGAGCGAATCGCTGAAAATAAAAAAGGTTCTTGTATCGGCGGTGGCGCTCCCGTAAGCGTCGTTACCGTCAAGGGCCACGGAATATATCCCGTCCGCACCGAGCCACGTTTCGGTTTGGCTGCGCCTGTCAAAAAGCGCGGTCCACTCGTCGGCGGTGGTGCAGAGAGGACCGGGATCTACAGGTTCCACGGAACAGCCGGTGGGGAAAATACAGGTGAGAAGAGCCATGGCGGTAGAAAGTGACGTTATTCGTCTGAACCGTCTTTTCATCTGATATCATCCTTTCAAATTCATGATATTATCCTACACGACAGTATACCATAAAATCAAAAAAATTCAATTTTAATTTCATAAAAAATTGAATTTCCCCGGATGTGTTATCAAAGATATCCGGGGAAAGTACGAAAAAGAGCCGCCCCACATAACAATATGAGGGACGGCTCTTCGCATCATTATGATGTTTATGACATCATAGATCTTACGCGCGAACCTTCTTTACCGTGAAGGCAACGGCAGCAGCCGAAACAGCGAGTACAGCAGCCCAAACGGCGACAGATTCCACACCGGTCTG
>CASDVX010000131.1 GCA_949284545.1 uncultured Eubacteriales bacterium | reverse complement strand
GTGGGCATGGAAGCATCATCACCACGACGGGACCGTCACATACGCGCGTCTTGAGGGCGACGTCCGCTTCTATGACGTCAATTTCGGATATACTCCGGAAAAGACGGTGCTCCATAACATATCCCTTTACGCAAAACCGGGGCAGAAGGTAGCCTTCGTCGGCTCCACCGGCGCGGGCAAAACCACTATCACAAATCTTATCAACCGGTTTTACGATATCAACGACGGCAAAATCCGTTACGACGGCATCAATATAAACAAAATCAAGAAAGCCGACTTGCGCCGCAGTCTCGGCATCGTGCTGCAGGATACCAACCTTTTCACCGGCACGGTTATGGAGAATATACGGTACGGCAACCTGGAGGCCGGGGATGAGGAATGTGTGGCAGCGGCGAAGCTCGCCGGCGCCGACGATTTTATCCGCCGTCTGCCGGAGGGATATAATACCATGCTGACGGGCAACGGAGCGAATCTCAGCCAGGGCCAGCGCCAACTGCTTGCTATCGCGCGCGCAGCCGTAGCCGACCCGCCGGTGATGATCATGGATGAGGCGACAAGCTCCATTGACACCCGCACCGAAGCCATCGTGCAGCGCGGGATGGACGCATTGATGACCGGACGAACCGTATTTATCATTGCGCACAGGCTGTCCACGGTTCAGAACGCCAACGCTATCATGGTATTGGACCACGGACGCATTATTGAACGCGGGACACATGAAGACCTTCTCAAGCTGAAGGGTACGTATTACCAGCTGTATACAGGCGCGCTTGAGCTGGACTGACATGTCTTAAGCGACTCACGACCGAAACCGAACAAGCCCCGGCTTCCCCCCAAAGAGGGATGGCCGGGGCTTTGCGGCGTTTTTTGAGACTTCGTCCGACAACGGAAAGCGCCATGGAACCTGTACGAGAACAGACATATTGAGCAGAGGCTGATTCTGACGGCTGCTGTTTCGACGTATCGAAAATGATTTCAGACAAAGTAAGGGCACTATCACTGATTGGCGTCCGGGCCATGACGGGATTTATAACGGGGAACGAAAAATCGGGGAAAAGGGGAACGTTCCGGCAATCCGCCCGCCTCATTTTGTTCGGGAGTTTTTTGTTCCGAGGTTTTGTATATGGGCAGCAGGGCAGGCTGCCCTTACGGTAAAACGCAGAAAATGACATAGGGCGGCTTACTGCCCAAAGGACAAAATAATCTTCATGACCGGCGGCAGGCGTCAAACCTTCTTCATGCGCCGCTCACGTTTTGAAAAGCTGTATTTTGCGTACGTCGGCTGCCCCGCGGGGGCGCAGTCTAACGTGTGGGTAAAAGCGCCTGAACCGCCGCAGGTCCTCCTGGCACAGGAAGTATTTTGTTGAACTTTGCAGTAAATTATGATATAATCATTAACGATATGTTATAAAACGGGCAAAATCAACTGCGCCGCGCGTTGTATGGTGCGGACGCTTCCCGCAACGTATTCAGCTCACGGTTTCCTTGAAAGCGCTTTAACGCAGAGAGGGTGAAACGGTATGGACGGCGTATTTGTCAAAAGGGCGGTGGCAACCGTAATGAACATAACCGGCGTTGTGAGCGGATGTTTGCTTGCGGCAATGCTGCTGCTTTTGTTTTCAGCTGGCGCCGTTACGGGGGTCGGCGATATCCTTGCTTGTTTGTTGCTGTTTCTCTTCGGCGTTTTGGTGACGGCACTGTTTCTTCTGTCCCTTCTGTTCAACAGGGGCGCGTATCTCCACCTGAGCGAGGACGGGATCACCGGGCGATTTGCATGGAATACTACGCTCGTCTGCAGCTACCGCGACGTGGTGTCCTGCGAGGTAGGGTACGGCAGCCTGAACATTTGCCTCGTTGACGGTGGCAGCTATTCGGTTTCGGGACTTCGCAACGCCCGGGAGATATGCACAGAGATCCGCAAAAGAATGCCG
The DNA here is from genome assembly GCA_949284545.1 of uncultured Eubacteriales bacterium. GTDB lineage: Bacteria > Bacillota > Clostridia > Oscillospirales > CAJFTT01 > CASDVX01. Next base: position 1,609 of record CASDVX010000131.1, on the reverse strand, counting down.
GATCCCACCGGGGGAGAGACTGCGCGCCGCCCGTAACACAGGAGCCCGTACGCTCCGGATAACGGGCGTTGCGCGCTTACCCGCCCGGCGGGTTTCAATAAAAGTCAGAGGGGTGCATGACCGTGAATGAATCAAAATGGTATCATAAACTGCTTATTGCTTTGATTGTTGTGGTTTTTTCCCCGCTTATCGTCGTCGCTTTAGTGTTCCTCGCCGTTTATACGCCGATTGATGCGCTGCGTTCCCGGAAAAAATACATGAAATCCAGGTATTGCGCCGATATCAATAACGAATTTTCCCTCAGCACTTTTAATTCGCCGGGATACGTTTTTTATAATTCGGCTGTGCGGCGCGGACTGCCCATCAAATACATAAAACAGGAATCAAACGGACTTGAGTACTTCATTTTTGACGGTACGCTGTTTCTGTTTCCGGATTTTGAGCAGATGGACTATGACGCCGAAAAGGAAGAGTGGCAGGTAAATTACGACGGAGACTGGACGAGCTTCGATAAAGCCTACGGCGATATTCTTGCCGAGCTTGAATCGGATCAGGGGCTCCCCGTCAGGCTTCTGGTGTCAAGGGAAACATTGGTTCCGTGTGACCTTAACGACGCGCCTGTCCCGGAATGCATATTTCTTACATGGGACTATGAAGATGCGTTTGATGACGACGATAATTCGCCGTTAAAAATGTTTATTCCGGAAACTTCGGAGGAATTGTACCACATGATGCTGGAGACCCCGGGGCTTTGCGGCAGCTTTGAGCTTTCTTCCGATAAGGGGCGAGTGCTCTGGGTTCTGTACGAGAATATCTGCATTGAGCTTGGGGTCGATTCTTATGACTGCTATTTCGGCGTATCGAAAAGGGGTGCCGGCAAAGTCTGGAGCTGTATCACCCATTGGCACCCGGACCCGGCCGGAATCTATAACGAGGTGCGAAAAATCGGGAAAAAGGGGAACGTGCTGGTGATCCGCGCCTCCCCGTTTAGTTCCGAGGTTCTGTACATGGGCAGCAGGGAAAACTGTCCTTACGGCAAAACGCAGAAAATGCCGTTGGGCAAGATTTACTTTCTGGAGGCGAAATGACAGGGCCGCCATGCGTGAGCGCCGACCGCAGGGATAGCTGCTGCGGGGGAGCCTTCGCGCGGCAAGGAATACCGCCGCTGCCTTTTGCCGCCAATACGGTGCGATCATGAAAAATATATGTGGTTTGCAGGGCGCGGATATAAGCGGCAGGAGCGGACACGCGCTACGCGCATTTACCGCCTGAGGCGACAGATTGCGTTCACGGCTTCGGCGGCCGGTATTCCAGAAACGAAAGGATGGGGGAAGCAGTATGGACGGCGTATTTGTCAAAGGGGCGGGGGCGACCGTAAGAAACGCAGTCGGAATGGCATGCGGCCTTGCCCTTGCCGCAATGCCGCTGCTTGTGATTTTCTCGGAAGGCAGAATAGACAAAGATGATATTTTATTCATCTCCGCCATGATGATTTGCGGTATCGTTTGCTCGCTTTGCTTTGCTTCTGCATTTTTCTTTAACAGGGGCGCGTATCTTCACCTGAGCGAGGACGGGATCACCGGGCGATTTGCATGGAATACTGCGCTCG
>CASDVX010000130.1 GCA_949284545.1 uncultured Eubacteriales bacterium | reverse complement strand
CTTTCGCTTCGCACATTCCCTGCCGAGCGCCGGAAAAACGTCCCCCCTGCGGTTAGCCTACATATACTACCACCTTACCGCTTCCCTGTCAACTCATTTTTCCCTTCCTGTTACACCCTCCCTTGCGTTCCGTATCCCCTCCCGCAACGCCGTACTGCGGCGGTGCGGTTTGTCGGCGTGTACGGCAGGCAGCGAAAGCGTTTGGACAGCCACGGGCAGCGCGGTGTGCGGCGGCGGGTGGGCGGTGCAGCAGTGCAGCCACGGGTGGAAACTGTGTAACATATGCAGGGGCGACGGGACGGTGTGCGGCGGCGGGTGGGCGGTGCAGCCGCAAAAGTTCCCGGCCGCGGTGGCCTGCCGGTGCGTCTTCATCCCCCAAAGTATGAAAAACAAATCTCTCCCGCAATACGGCAGGCGGCAAGCGGCGGGCAGAAAAGCCGCGGGCGATGGGCGGTTGTGTGATATATGCGGGGTGCAACGGGACAGTGTGCGGCGGCGGGCGGCAGAAAATCCCAGGACGGGCAGACGCACGCGGTGGGCAACGGATGGCGACGGGACGGTGGCGGCAGTGGGCGGAAAAGCCCCGGGCGATGGGCGGTTGTGTGATATATGCGGGGTGCAACGGGACAGTGTGCGGCGGTGGGGGGCGGTGCAGCAGGCGTCGGGAGAGGCGGCGGGCCCCGGTGTGCGGCAGTGCAGCCACGGGTGGTATGCAGTTGTGCGGCGCGGCTGCCTTGTCCTCAAAACACGTACAGCGGGCCGCTCCCGCGTCAAAGCATGATTTTCACCGCCCCTGCCAAAAAGCGCGCCGTATAAAAACGCATGCCGTACAAAAAGGCGTGCCGCAACCAAAAAGCACGCCTTACATAACTATATGCGGTCTCTCAACACGGCGTGTATATCCCTTAAATTACGGGTACATGCCGGCAGGAAAAATCCGAAAGCAGGTTGCCCTGAACAGGTGCCCGTCCTCGCCTCAAGCCCGGCACCCGCCTCAAACAAACGCGGGCCGCTCCCGCCGCCCGCTGCTGTTGTGCTTTCCCGTACATATATCCATGTTGCACAGGCCATATTACCGGCCGGTTCACTTGCGTGTCTCGGCGACGGCCATTTTGTCGCACCTCTCGTTTTCGGGGTGTTCGTTGTGCCCCTTGATCCAAACGAATTTCACATCGTGAACCGATGTCTGTTCAAGCAATTTCTCCCATAGGTCCGAGTTGAGGGCAGGCTTTTTGTCGCTTTTGACCCACCCGTTATTTCTCCATTTTTCTGCCCAGCCTTTTACAATGCCGTTTATCAGGTACTGCGAATCGCTGTACAACGTCACGCTGCACGGCTCCTTCAATGCACCGAGCCCCACTATGGCCGCCATGAGCTCCATCCTGTTGTTCGTCGTGTTCGGTTCGCCGCCGGAAATTTCTTTCTCTCTGCCCATGTACCTGAGTATTACGCCGTATCCTCCTCTGCCCGGATTCCCGGAGCAGGCGCCGTCGGTAAATATTTCTACATTCTTCATATTTAAAGCACCGTTTCACTCGTTCGTCTTACCAAAGTCAGTCTGCCCGGCTGTGTCAACCGAAAAACTTTCTTTTCCTTGTCCACAAAACGGCTACGCCGCCGATTATTCCGCCCACGGCAACCGACGCTGCGGCCACGGCTACGTACATACCGGTATTAAACCCGTCCTTGGCCTGCGACGTCCCGGAGCTTCCTCCGCTGTTTCCGGATGTGTCCGGTTTAGTAAGATTGTCTCTGACGTAAGGTGAAAGGACCTCAAAAGTACCCTTGTCCGCATTGTAATTGACGAGAGAAACTTCCACTCGGTCCTCGTACACTTCTATATCCAGGTACTGGAGCCCATCACCCGCTCCGGACGCAGTCCCCATAAACACCGATGTAAAGCTTTCATCTCCGTCCACAGACGTCTTTTTCTCAGCGTCGATAAGCTCGTCCCCCATCACACGCGCCTCAATGGCACTGAGCCCGTCTTCCGTGGGTGAAGACGTCATCACATACTTGGAATCGGACACGATCACATAGTCCCGACCGGGTTCGATGTCGGCTGAGTATGTATATACGGTGCCTTCGCTGTCTGCGGACCGGGCATAAAGCTCAAGAGCCGTCGCTTTTCCCAAAACAAATTCGGATGTTTGGTTTTTGGGGACGCGTACACCCTGCACGCCGTCCGCCGCGAGAAGCATTATCCTGCCGTTCACCGTCCTTACTTCCCAGAGCGCCGCTTCCTTCGACATTCGCAGTTTCATTCCGTCTTCTACCGTAAGGTATTCTCCGCTGTCGCAGTTGACGACGGCATACAAACCGCCTTCATACGGGACGAATGTCCACAGGGATGACAGAGTTATTCCTTCCTCTTCGTTTTCGGTCAAAACAAGACCTTCCGTATTGTACCTGTCTACCTTTTCCTCGGTTGATGTCACGGCCGGCATATCGCTGGAATGAAGGTATATGAGATTCACATGCTGTGCGCATATGTTCGTTATACGCTGCGAAAGCGATTCCTCCATGGTCTGGCTCAGCGATCCGTCTCCTTCGAGCGGGAAGTGAGCCGACAGGAATATGGTCGCGTCACCGTCCGGATCGTCTACCTTAAGCTTATTTTCCACCCATGTTACCGCATTTTGGGAATACACAAAGTTCCCGTAGCGCAAAGCCCCGGCCATATCCGCCGGCGAGGTGTTCAGAAAATAAAAATACACGTCCCCCACCAGGTACCTGTAGGCCAACGGATATTCGACCCCGTCTATTGTTTCATAATACACGTCCCAATAATAGAGCTCGCCCAGCCTGTCGGCCATTACGGTGGATATATAGTCCCCGGAATTGAAGCCTTCGTCCTCCCCGGCAAAGTAGTCCATATTTCCCGTCATATACAGCACTGTGTCCGATGCCTCGGCCAAGACCTGTGAAAGCTGCTTTGTTAAGTACTTCCACACGTTCTCAGTCATCTTGCCTGCTGTGATGTCCCCTCCGATAAGCATGGCGTCGACTTTACCCTCTGCGGCAAGTTTCGTACAGAAATTGTAGAGCATAAGTCTGTCGGCGGCAAGCTCCGCCGCGTCGGCCCGCATAAGTATGTCCGACGTGCATATTATCCGCAGCGGCTCCTCCGCGTCGTCTGCATCCTCCGCAAGGCATACCGCCGCGCACGCGGATACGGTAATGCCTGCGGCAAGAATACATGATATGAGACTTCTGAGCTTGTTTATCATCTTGCACTCCGTCAATTCTGTGTCTGGTTCTTTTTCATCACCACGGTCCCGTTCTCCGCCGTGAATCCCAGCGAACAATCCCCGCCGCCGGCGACGACGGTTTCCGTTATTTTATCCTCTATCTCCCGGCGGATGACGTGTCTCAGTTCTCTGGCTCCCGCAGCAGAACTGACGGTGGCTTTATCCACGACTGCGTCTACCGCTGCCGCATCCCAATATACGGTGATGCCTCTGAGCGACGCTTCCTCGGCGATTTCGGACAGCATGAGCCCCGCTATTTTCCTTATGTCGTCCCTGTCCAGCCGGCGGAAAACCACGATTTCGTCAACTCTGCCCAAAAATTCCGGACGCAAAAATTCTCTCAGTGCCTTCAGGCTCTTTTCCTTATCCCCCTTTTCCGTGCTGCTGTTAAAGCCCGCAATCCCTTCGCGGCGCTCGCTGCCTGCGTTGGAGGTCATTATGATTATAGTATTTTCAAAGTTTACCGTGCGTCCGTGCGCGTCCGTTATCCTTCCGTCGTCGAGTATCTGAAGAAGTATATTCATCACATCCGGATGAGCCTTTTCTATCTCGTCGAAAAGGACCACGGAATAGGGCTTTCTTCTCACCTTTTCCGTAAGCTGGCCGGCCTCGTCGTATCCTACGTATCCCGGAGGCGACCCTACAAGACGCGAAACGGCAAACTTTTCCATAAACTCGGACATGTCAAGGCGGATCAGAGAATCAGGCGAATCAAACATCTCGCGGGCCAAGACCTTGACAAGCTCGGTCTTGCCTACTCCCGTGGGACCGACAAATATGAACGACGCCGGACGGCCGGTCTTGCTCAGCCTCACCCTGCTTCTTCTTACGGCGCTGACAACGGCAGACACCGCTTCCTCCTGACCTATTATCTTTTTATTCAATCTTTCCTCAAGGCCGTTGAGTTTCTCCAGCTCGTCTTCCTTTATCTGTGACGCGGGAATCCCCGTCCAGAGCTCTATCACGCTGGCGACATCCTCATCCGAAACCTCTCCCACCAAGTCCTTTTCCGTGAACTCATCAAGCTGCTCGCGGATACGGCACTCCTCGGATTTTATTTCGGCCAGCCGTGCAAACATCGCGTCGTCCGGCTGTTCGGCACTTTCCTGCGCAGCCTCAAGCTCCGCCTTGTCCGCCTCGATTTTGCCGAGGCTCCTCTTCAGCCTTGCCATATTTTCGGCCTCAGCATTTCTCAGCGCGCACCTCGTGGCGGCTTCGTCCATCAAATCTATGGCTTTGTCCGGCAGAAATCTGTCGGTTATATACCTTTCCGACAACGTGACTATTCTCGATACTATCCGGCGGGAAATCTTTACGTTATGATAGTTCTGATAATAATCCTTTATCCCGTCAAGCATCTCTATTGTGTCCGCTATGGAGGGTTCCTCTACCTTCACGGGCTGGAAACGCCGTTCTAGAGCCGCGTCCTTCTCAATATACTTCCGGTACTCGGCAAACGTAGTAGCCCCTATGACCTGTATTTCTCCTCTCGAAAGCGACGGTTTAAGAATGTTCGCGGCATTCATCGAACCCTCAGCCTCGCCGGCGCCTACAAGATTGTGGACCTCGTCTATAAACAGAATAACGTTTCCCGCGCGGCGGACCTCATCTACAAGGCCCTTTATCCTGCTTTCAAACTGCCCCCTGAACTGGGTGCCCGCCACCAGCGCGGCCAGGTCAAGCAGGTATATCTCGCTGTCGAGAAGTTTTACCGGCACTTTACCGTCCGCTATGCGTATGGCTATTCCTTCCGCAATGGCAGTCTTACCCACGCCCGGTTCTCCTATGAGGCAGGGATTGTTCTTGGTCCTGCGGCAGAGGATCTGTATCGCCCGTTCGATCTCACGATCCCTGCCTATTATCCTGTCCATTCCTCCGCTTTTGTATTTGTTGTTAAGGTTGACGCAGTAGGTATCGAGATGCCTCATCTTTTTCCGTTTCCCGTCCTGCGACGATCTTCCTTCTTGATTCCGTCCGCCTGTATCTTTTCTGCCTTCCGTCGGTCCGCCGCCGAAAATTCCGTTGACGAAGGGGAAGGACGCAGTGGTCCCCTGCGGGTCTTCGCCCTCTACTTCGCCCGTGACGTCCTCGGCAGGCAGGTTGGGGTCGCCCATGAAGCTGTTCATTTCGCCGGCGATCTGGTCAAGTTGATCGTCGTCTATCCCCATTTTCTGCATCATTTCATCTATCGGTCCGATATTGAGTTCCCTTGCGCACTTCAGGCAAAGGCCCTCGTTTATATTTTTCACTCCGTCGTTGCGCGTTATAAACACAACGGCTACGTTTTTCTTGCATCTGCTGCAAAGCATTTAATCACTCCCAAATCCGGTATCGCTGTCTTTTTTAGACGAGTTGATTCTGAAATATACCCTAACGTACCCGCAAAACGCGCCGAGCATGAAGCCTGCGGCCACAAGCAGCAGTATCACCGCGGGTATCGGGTTCTTCGGTGTGCAAAAGAACAGCACGGAAAGCGTGCACACGAAAAAGCTCACTGTCCCCAGCTTGCCGTACCACCTTGACGGAGGCACGTTCTTGCCTTTCCTCAATATGATAAAGCCCCCCAGGAGCATGCAAAATTCCTTTACAAGAAATATCAGCGGGATAACGATAAGTTCGTACGCATACCCTATGCACACGCACACCGCCGCCTGCAGCAGTTTGTCCGCCAAGGGGTCTATCACTCTCCCGAAGTCGCTTGTCATATTGAACCGTCTGGCTATATATCCGTCAAGCACGTCGGTGAGAGATGCGACCAGCGCAACCACCCCGGCAGCCGCATAAGAGATTTTAAAGAACGCGGCCACAAAAGCAGCCACCATCACAAGTCTTATGCATGACAGGATGTTCGGTATCGTCAGTTTTTTCTCCATTTGCAATATGCCCTTCCGTAATCGCTTTGTTATTATACGTCGCTATTTAAAATTTTTAAACCATGTTCTGTTACCGCTGTGAAAAATCCTCAGCCCGCTACGCCATCAGCATTATCAACGGGTTTATTCTGCATATCCATCCGAGCAGTAGGGTTCCGGCGTACGGGTCAGTCGTGTCAATTCCCAGGTATGCCGCGGTGTACGGCATGAGAATATATACCGCTGCGGTGAACACGCATATGAACACCACGGCTTTCGCCGCTCCGAAAACCGTACCGAGAACACGATTTACCGTCCCCACCACAGGGATGTAGGATATCGTGCTGGCCAACTTGGCCAACAGCGTGACCACCACCATCAGAATGATGAAAAGCAGCACGAAACAAATACATTTCGAAATGCTTTCCGCCGCCGGCGCCACTATCGCTTCCAGCACCGCATCCGCCCGCTCCTGCGCGGTGGGCGCCGAATCCGACACGGACTGTATTTTCTCAATGTCCACACCGAATTTTTCCAGAAGGTCGATAAACGCCTGCGGCGCGCTGCTTATCATCCCGGATATATCCGTACCCTGCAAGGCTTCAGCCGCGGAACCGGAAGTCTGAGTTCCCTCGATCTCCAAAAGCGCTTCCGCGACCCCGTCGGCCAGTGCGCTCTTTATAAAACGTTCACTCAGCCAAACTCCCGTCGGCTTTGCAAGCATATATGCCGCAAACGCAGATACCATGCCGCCGGTAGTCTCTATCACCGATCTGACAAGCCCGTGTTTCCTGCATGTCAGCACGCATGCCGCCGCAATGGCCACTATGATTATATCATATATAAATGCCATGGTGTCATCCCCCCTGCAGGGCGTAGGAAATGTCAAAAACGTCTATCCCGCCGATAGACAGTATAAGCATTTTTTCTCCTTTTGGCAATACCCTTATGGTTTGTCCGTCCGTTTTTACCTCAAATTTGCGGTACTCCCCGCTTTCTCCGGCTTCATATCCCGTCACGGCGCCGCCCGCGCACACGTATACTCTGCCGTCCTCCGCGCCGCAGACGTACTCTGCGGTCTCAAGGACTGTCCTCGCCTTTTCATCCCCCGAAGGGTTCACGGTCACTGCGGTTAAATTACCCGTCCCGTCCTCCGGGTCGAACACAAAAAACGCATCGCTTCCCGCTACGGTGAAATGGGTAAGGCTTTCTCCGCCGTACTGATATTTACCCGTCATTTCAGACGCGCCGTTGAAAAACGCCGCCGACGACGTTCCGACGGTGAGGAAGCCGCTCTCCCCGAGCCTTCTCACTTCGAAAACAGTCTCTCCCTCAAATGAAAAATCCGCCGACGGCTCTGTCTCTCCTATCTCGAAAATACATACTCTTGATATTTCCTCTCCGTTCTCCACGCGGAGCAGAGTGACCGCAAACCGTTTCCCGTCTTCGCTGAGAGCCACGTCCGTCACGTAACTGTCCGCCGAGTACCACGTGAGTACTTCATTCCCCGAAGAATCAAACACCGTCACCTGCCCGAGATATCTGTCGCTAAGTGTCGCCACGGCCACTTGATTCTTTACGTTCATATCCGCCGTGATGACCTCGTTGTCCATTATTTTGGAAAATTCCTCTCCCTTGCGCGAAAATACCAGAAGCCTGTAATTGCCGCTCTCGTACATGAGCACCCTTCTTTCCGAGGATACCGTCACCGGAGAGGACATATTGTGCGAAAATGAATAAATAAGGTTGCATTCAGGCGAATAAATCGAATATTTCAGTTCATCCAGCACGCCGAAGCAGTACCCTATATCGTCCACGGAAAACACCTTGAGGCCGTTCATTTCCATGGGCAGATTGTCCGATGCCGTTTTGTCTTTTCCCGCGTCAATGAACTTGAGCGCTATTCTTTCTGCCGACAGCCACCCAGTATATCCTGCCACGAAAAGCGATACAGTCACTATGAAAACAAGCAGGAATATAACCGCGAGCCTTGCCGATATCTTTTTGCCGACCGGCTTGTTCCCTGAATTCATGAAGACCAGTTTTCCGCCGGCGTGCGGCCGGGTATCCGCCTCGGTCATGCCGGTCTCGTCAATTCCGTTTTTTCTGCTCATATTCCCGCACGCCCTCTCCTCCCAAATGTATGTGGCCGCCGCATCAATATATAACGCGGTTTAAGTACAATCCTTCCGGCGGAGCGGTAGGTCCGGCCATAGTCCTGTCGCGGCTTTTTATTATGTCTGCTGCCCGTTCCGGCTCTATGCGCTTTTCCCCCGCCTGTATGAGTGTGCCGACTATTATTCTGACCATATTGTACAGAAATCCGTCTGCCTTTATCCTGACGGATATTATATCATTTTTCTTGGTGATTTCAAGCTCAGACACGGTACGCACCGTGTCTTTCACGGATGAACCGGACGCGCAGAATGCCGAAAAATCATGGGTACCGATAAAATATTCAGCGGCCGCGGACATTCCGGCGATGTCGAGTCTGTGCCTGTAGTGCATGGCACGGCCCTCTTCAAACGGGTTTCTCTGGTATGAATTATATATGCGGTATATATACTCCTTTTCTTTGGCACTGTATCTGGGATGAAAATCTTCCGGGACCTCCCGCGCCGACAGAACCGATATGTCCGACGGCAAAACGGCGTTCAGGGATTTGGGCAGGGAAAACAGGTCCGTACCGTCCTCAGCGGAAAAGCAACAGCAGTACCCCACGGCATGGACGCCGGCGTCGGTGCGGCTGCATCCGGTAAGGTCTCGCCTTTTTCCCGTTATCTTTTCAATGGCATTCTGCACAGTCTCCTGTACGGTCACGGCGTTTTTCTGCACCTGCCACCCGTGGTACCTCCCGCCGAGATACGATATGGTAAGCAATATTTTCATTATCGCACCCGCTTTACAGAGAATGGAAAAAATCAAGGGTTTTGAAGCCTCGCTCGAGTTGGACGGTGACATACGCTTCCGCGGCGGAAGCCATCTCGTTCAGCGATTCTTCCGAAACAATGTAAGCAAACAGCTGCTTCATGTCGCATGACAGCACGTGTCTCACTGCGGCAAGCGCTGCAGGCCCGAGCTTAACACCCGCCGCCGGGCCGACCGCACATTCGGCGCAAAGTATGCGTCCTTCGGCAGGTATGAAAACAGCCGCGGCAGTTTCCACGCCGCATTCCCCGCAAAATGAAACTTCCGGCCGGTACCCGATAAGAGCCATCATTCTCAGCTCGAAGGAAGCCTTTATCAGCTTCACGGGCTTGTCCGTGTTTTCCAAGGCGTACATCGCGTTGAGAACAAGCCTCAGTATTTCGTCGCCGGACTCCGCGTGCTCCTGCGGGACGGCAAAACAGCAAAGCTCGCACATATACTGCGCCAAGGCTATGTGCACTATGTCTGTGGTTTTTGAAAGAAAACCGGTAATTCTGCGTCCTTCCGTGATTATGTATTTATCTCTGCCCCGATAAAACACAAAATCCCCGTATGTGAAAATACGGGTCGTGGAAAAAAGCCTGCTTTTAATCTTCTTTGAGCCCCTCGCAAAGGCTCTTATGACTCCGCTGTTATCAGTCAACACTGTTACGATTCTGTCCGCCTCTCCTACGTCGCTTTCGCGGATCACAAGCCCTCTGTGCTTTTCCTGCGCAGTCATCCGGTCACGTCCTTCCGTTGCGTGTCGTTCCGAGCGGAGCACGTCTCGCCCGGTACCGGCATCGGCGCACTCCCGACAACGTCGGTATCCGCCTGTTCGCGTACGCACCGGGCGTACTTCACGTAATCTACCGCTTTGCCGGTGCGCATAAACGTCTGCCACATTTTATCTTCGCCCTGTTTCACGGCTCTCACTCCCGTCTTCCCTTTCTACTATTGTAGCCTGAAGGAAGCGTAAGGTTACAAGGAAAAAACTGTTACACCGTGAAAAAAGTTTTTACCTTTTTACGTACCCCATTTCGCTGAGAGCTCCCTCTCTGTTGCGCCAATCCTGCTTTACCTTTACCCAAAGCTTCAGGTTGACCCTGCATCCCAGAAACGCTTCTATGTCTCTGCGCGCAGCCGTACCTACCTCTTTCAGTACCCCGCCGTCCTTGCCTATCACCATGCCCTTATGGCTGTTCTTTTCACAGTACACTGTTGCAAATATGTCGGTGACCCCGTCCTCCCGTTCCTTCATTACGTCCACTACCACGCCTATTCCATGGGGAAGCTCGTCGTCAAGCGCGTACAACAGCTTTTCCCTTATCATTTCCGCCGCCAAAACTCTCTCCGGCTGATCGGTAAACGTTTCCGCGGGGAAATACGCCGGTCCGCCGGGAAGCAGCCTGTCCAGCTCGTCGATCAACAGGCTTACTCCGTCGCCCGAAATCGCCGACAGCGGGACAACGGCCTTAAAATCATTAAACCTTGACAGCCTGGATATTCTGGGCATCATGGACTCCTTATTTCCCAACAAATCTATTTTGTTGAGCACAAGCACTGTGGGAATGCCTTTCTTTTTCAAGTCGTCTATAAGCTCCTCATCATTCTGATGTGGCTTATCAGACGCATCTATGACCACTACCGCAATATCAACGTCGTTAATGGTTTTAGTCACCGTGTCCGTCATGAATGTCCCGAGCTTCGTCCTCGGGCTGTGAATCCCGGGCGTATCCACGAAAATCATCTGACTGTCGCCGCGCGTCAACACCCCGGTTATGCGTGAGCGTGTGGTTTGGGGCTTTGGGGATACTATTGCCACTTTCTCTCCCACAAGAGCGTTCATGAGCGTGGACTTCCCAACGTTAGGCCTGCCCAAAAGAGCTATAAATCCCGATCTCGTAACCGTTTCAGGCATTGTCTCCATCCTCCCGTGTCAATCCCAGCTTTTCCAACGCTCTTTCCTCTCTTTCTCTCATCTCCGCCGCGGCTTTCCCCTGAGAAACCGGCGAGCCTTCCTCATGGTCGTATCCCAAAAGATGCAGCATAGAATGAGCCGTGAGGAAGGCCGTCTCCCTCATAAACGAATGCCCGTATTCGTCTGCCTGGGAGGCCGCGCGTTCAAGGGAAATCACTATGTCCCCCAAAAGCTTCGCGCCCGTACCGCCGTTCACGTCGAAAGTTACCCCGTCCTCGGACAGAGGAAACGACAGGACGTCCGTCGGTTTGTCCATGTTCCTGAACTGCTTGTTCAGCTCCCGTATTTGGCCATCGTCTACAAACGAAACGCTGACCTCAAAAAGGCCGTCAAGCCCTTCCTGACGAAGCACCTCCTCACACACCTGTCTGAGCACCTTCTTGAGCTGGGGGGAAACCGCTGTCTTTTTTTGTCTGTTTTCAAATATAATACCGACTTTTACTTCAGATTTTTTCACTGCCGTCCCTCTCCCGTTCCGCGGCATCGTATTTCGCGTATGCCCGGACTATTTGTCTCACAAGCGGATTTCTCACCACGTCCTGCTGCGACAGCCTGACTATGCTTATATCTTCTATTCCGTCGAGTATCTCAAGCGCCTGCTTCAATCCGCTTTTCTTGGAGGCCGGGAGGTCCGTCTGTGATGAATCTCCCGTGATTACCGCTCTGGAACGCGACCCCAACCTTGTGAGAAACATTTTCATCTGTTCCGGCGTGGTGTTCTGCGCCTCGTCAAGTATTATAAAGCTGTCATTCAGCGTGCGGCCCCTCATATATGCCAGAGGAGCCACCTCTATGGTTCCGTGCTCCAAATATTTTCGGCACGTTTCCGCCCCGAACATATCATACAACGCATCGTAAAGCGGTCTCAGGTATGGATCAACCTTCATCTGCAGGTCGCCGGGAAGGAAACCCAGATTTTCTCCCGCCTCCACCGCCGGTCTCGTAAGAACTATCCTGTTTACCTGATGGCTGCGGAAAGCCTTGGCAGCCATGGCGACAGCCAAATAAGTCTTTCCCGTCCCCGCCGGTCCTTCCCCGAACACAACGGTATTCTTCTCCATAGCCTCAATGTACTCGCGTTGTCCCACCGTCTTTGCCTTTATCGGGCGGCCCTGTACAGTTACCGTCACGCAGTCTCCTCCCAGCTCCGACAGCCTGTCCTCCTCGCCTCCGTCCACAAGCTCCATCACGTATCTTACATTTTGTTCGTTGATGATCTCGCCTTTTTCGGAGAGCTCCAGCAGCGCGTTTATCGCTTTGACCGCCCTTTCGCAGCTCTCACTTTCACCCGAAACCTTTATCTCGTCCCCTCTGTTTGAGACGGTCACCCCGTAAGCCTCTTCAACAAGCTTGATGTTGTCGTCAAAACTGCCGAAAAGATTTATCAGCTGCTCTATCCTCTGTATGTCTATACGCCTTTCCGCCACTTTCTCACTCCGTCCGTTCCAATGATATTTCTGTTTTTACGCCTATTTCCTCCTGACAAACATACGTGACGCTGAGAACGCACACGTCGCCCCGGATCTCCTTTTCGACGCTGCGGCTCACTACGGATGTTTCCGACAGCTGCACACTTTCGTAGTCGTCCAGCACCTCTTCTATTTTTGCGTTAAGTTCCTCTTCGGTAAGTTTTCTCCCGTCCGCAGCCGTTTCGCGTTCTGTTACGGTTTCAATGTACACGGGAAGTTTATGTCCAAATATTTCAAGCTGTCTTCTCTTGTTTATTATATCATATTTATCGTAACGATTTCCACCGTCAAAGTAAAATTTTATATTTAAACCGTAAAAAAACAGGCTGTTTTTGGTTCTTTGGTTCCCTGTGTACTCCTCTTTTTCGTTGTACAGGCTTATTTCAATTTGGGTTTTTCGCACGGTCTGTCCTATTACCTGTGCCTTTGCTTCGGTAAGGTATACCTTACCGGTGCTGTCCTCGTATATACCGCTCACGAGCACCTGCCCTTTTGTCACGGTATCGCCCGGTTTCACCACTGCTTTCCCGGAGTAGGGCAGAACACTGATTATGTACGCGTCGCAGCCGGCTGTTATATTGGACGGGTAACCCGTTCCCTCTTCTTCGGGCTGATTCTCCGTTTTGTCGGCAATCTCTACCGTCACCGACGTAGATTTAACGCTTATTGCAAGCCGTTTCAGTCCGTCAAGCTCCGTCAGTATGCTGTTTTCCGCCTTTTCAGTATCTATCCCGCTGAGCGGCATCCCCACGGCTATGCCGCGTTCCTCAAGTGCGGATACTATCTCCTCCGCCGAGTACCGCTCGCTTTCTCCTGAAATCTCCACATTCCACACAAAGCCGGAAAGGTGGTATATTATAAGCATGAAGCAAACAAATCCCGCTATAATACCCCAGCGTCTGCGGTACCTGTGCAGAAAAAACACCGCGCCGGATTTATCCGTCACTTTTACCTTCATCCCGCTTTCACGGGCTATATGGCGGACTTTATACAGTTCCTCCGGTGTGATTTTCATATACAGTTTGCCGTCCGCGCTTTTCGCGTTTCTGAAAGCTACCCCGGACGCCCTGCACATGTCGAGAAATCTCCCCGTGAAGCCTCCCTCGCAGCGTATGGTCAAGCTGCCGAATATGCGGTACAGCATGCGGTCCATTTTATCTCCCCCCGACGGTTTTACGAAAAGGATATCTCCGTGAGAACTCCGGATACAACTACCTCGTTTCCGAGATATCTGTTTATGCATACGGATGTTCCGATTATCTCCACATTTATTTTCCCGCAGTCGAGCAGTACCTGCGTGTCTCCGTACTCGGATATGGAACGCACGCCGTCTATAAGTATCTCCCTGTTTCCTGTCAGCTCTATGTGCGGAAGTTTTATCATCACGTCCGCCGGGATTTCAAGTCTCATTCCTATTCTCGCAGCTGCGGCCGTTTTCAGTTTCGGCTCCATAGCCGAGATAAGTCCGTCTTTCTTAGTTTTCATACGCTCTCTTCCCCTTCACAGTCGTATTTGCGGGCCTTATACAAAAATATGTTACTTATGGCTCCATCATTCTGCAAAGCTTAAAAATTACTTGCCAAAATCGGGACCGAGTGGTAATATACAGGCGTATGACATTTTAGGAGGAATAAGCATGTCCGGACATTCCAAGTGGAAAAATATAATGCATAAGAAAGAAAAGACTGATGCTCAGCGCGCCAAAATATTTACCAAAATCGGCCGCGAAATGTCGGTCTGCGTCAAGGAGGGCGGGCCCGATCCCGTCTCCAACGGAAAACTGCGTGACCTCATAGCGAAGGCAAAGGCCAACAACGTGCCTAACGAGAATATCGAACGCATAATCAA
Organism: uncultured Eubacteriales bacterium; assembly: GCA_949284545.1. Taxonomy (GTDB): domain Bacteria; phylum Bacillota; class Clostridia; order Oscillospirales; family CAJFTT01; genus CASDVX01. The sequence goes on along the minus strand of CASDVX010000130.1, from coordinate 3,351 downwards.
GAAAGCCGCCGGCGGCGAGCGGGACGAGTATGAGTCTATAATCTACGAGGGCTACGGACCATCCGGCGTGGCAGTGATAGCCGAGGCTCTCACCGACAACCGTAACCGGACGGCCGGTGACGTCCGCCACTATTTTGATAAATACGGCGGAAATCTCGGCGCCACCGGCTGCGTAGGCTGGATGTTCAAATCGCAGGGAATCATCGTAATATCCGGCGACGGGGTCAGCGAGGATGCTCTCATGGAGGACGCTCTGAATGCAGGCGCCGAGGATATAAAATCCGAAGACGGCGTTTTTGAGGTAATCACCTCTGTTAATGACCTTATAGCCGTTGAGGACGCATTGAGGTCCAAGGGCTACAGCGTGCTTTCCGCCGATGAGGACAGGATTCCCGATACCTACGTTACGCTCACCGATGAAAACGCCGTCAAAAACATGTCTAAACTTCTTGAAATGCTTGAGGATAACGACGATATACTCAATGTGTACCACAATTGGGAAAACTGCGGAGACGGAGACGAAGATGAGGACTAACAGGTTGTTTTTCCCGGTCTGCGCCGCCAGCGCCGTCGTGCTGGCTTTCCGTGTGGCGCAGTTGCTGTGTCTCAACGACCAGGGGGTGGTAAAGCCGGCATGGCTGTCAGCGGTTTTGTACTGCGCCTCAGCTGCGGCGGCCTTGCTGTCGCTGATTGCGGTCCGTAAAAGTCATGTCTCGGCCGAAAATGCGGATATCTTTGCTTTTCCCGTGATGTCCGCGGCCATTCCGGTTCTGGGGTTCTCACTGATACTTGAGGGGGCTGCCGCTTTCCTCGGCGGCGTGTACGACCTTTCGGACACCGCGGCGTACGTTGCTCTGCTGCTGGCCGGATTGTTTACGGTTATCTGCTTTGCCGTGTACTGCACCGGCGACGGAGCGTCGTGCGCGCTCTCTCCCATTATTTATGTGGCTCTGCTGGTTTTCCTTGTGCTGAGAGTCATAAACGTGTTTGTAAGCAACAGCACCGGCGTGGCTTTTATTCTCAACGTTCTTACCCTGCTTGTATATTGCGGAGAGATGTTCTTTGTGAAAGCCGCCGCGAGGGAATTTGAAGGATGCCCGACTGAGTCTTCGCGTTCGTCGCTGCTGAGGTCCGGTTTTTTTCTCTTGTCCGTTCTGCCCGCCGAAATAGCGGGTCAGGCTGTCTTTGCAGCCGGGTTTGTAAAGTCACAGCCGTGTCTCCCCGTGCGCGGTTCGGTTATTGAAATGATTGCGGACGCCGCGGTGCTGTTCACGGTCATAGGCATGCTTGCGGCGGTGAACCGCAGCAAATATAAGCCGGGCGGCCTTTCACCGTGTCCCTCTTCCGGCTCCTCGGACGAAAGCGGCGATGCCGGCGCTCCGTCAGACTTTACAATTTCCGGTGCCGACGCGCCGGATGCTGAACCGGAAAGCGGCTGCGAAGGCGGCGTCGTTCCCTCCGATTCGCAAGACGGCGTTTCTGCCGAAGGCGGCAGCGCAGGCGTCCCGGCGGACGGAGACATACTTGGCGCGGATGCGTCCGGTACGAAACCAGGTCATGGGGATATGCCGTGCGGACAAGATTCAAATCTTTTTTAATGGCTTTGCGATGTTGAAAGCGGAAACCGAGCCGGACGGCCGTAATGGCGTCCCGACTCGGTTTTTTACTGCTTATTGAATGGGTGGGTGAATGGGTTTTCGGACAACAGCTTATTCTGCGGCGTATCCGTCCGGGTTTTTGATCTGCCAATTCCACGCATCCCTTACCATGTCGTCCATTGAGAGCTCGGCGTGCCAGCCGAGAACTGCGGCGGCCTTCTCCGAACTGCTGTAGCACACGGCTACATCCCCCGCCCTTCGCGGCGCCATGACCCGCGGTATTTTCACTCCGTTGACACGTTCAAAGGCGTCTACTACCTCAAGCACGCTGTATCCCTTGCCGGTGCCGAGATTATAAATATTCACTCCCGGCGCGCTGTGATTGAGGGCAGCCATATGTCCCTTCGCAAGGTCCACCACATGTACATAGTCCCTGATGCACGTACCGTCCGGCGTGGGATAATCGGACCCGAAAATCGACAGTTTCGGGAGCTTTCCCACAGCAACCTGTGTTATGTAAGGCATGAGGTTGTTTGGAACCCCGTTTGGATTCTCTCCTATCATTCCGCTGGGATGGGCCCCCACCGGATTAAAATACCTGAGTATTGTAACCTCCGTGCCTTTGTCCGCGGCATTAAAGTCTGTCAGTATCTGTTCTATCATTCTCTTTGTTCTCGCATAAGGATTGGTCCCGCTTTTTACGGGAGAATCTTCGCTCAGCGGAACGGTGTCCGGGTCTCCGTAGACCGTGGCCGACGATGAAAACACTATTTTCCCGCACCCGTTTTCATTCATTACCTCAAGAAGCGAAAGCGTGGTGCACAGATTGTTGCGGTAATACTTGAGCGGCTTTGCCACCGATTCTCCCACGGCCTTGAACCCGGCGAAATGTATGACCGCATCTATCCGGTTTTCTCTGAACACCGTACGCAGCATTGCCGTGTCCGACACGTCCGCAAGGTAAAACACCACGCTCTTTCCCGTTATGGCTTCGACCCTTTTCACCGCGTTCAAACTGCTGTTTGAAAGGTCGTCCGCTATCACGACCTCTATACCGGACTGCAGCAGCTCCACCGCGGTGTGGCTCCCGATATAACCGGCCCCACCCGTAAGCAGCACTCTCATAAACGGCACCTCCAGATAAACTTATCTGATTATATCCTCACACGGGGAGATGTGTCAAGTACGCTTTCCGTCGGTTTTCACGAAAAACGGAGCAGGTCAGATTCACCGTCCCGGTTCGCCTCGTCGTTTGTGAGCCTTCAATCCTGACTACGCTTTCACCGAGTCCCGCATCCCAAATCCGTTTTACGGATAGCTCAGGGCATGCTGTTGTCTCTGCATCAAATCACTTTTTCGGCATTTTCGGCATTGACACACATGTTATAATAACAGCAGTCAACACAACTCAATCCCCCGGCGGCGCCGATGCGTATGTGCCGGGAAGAATCGCCGCGTGCCGCTCTTTTTGAGCTCAAGCGGCAACAGAAAGGATGGTCGTTATGTCTGTTCGTCTCAACGAGGACAAGGAAGTCGTCGCCAGAATCAAGGAAGGACTGAAGGAAAGGGGCGGTTATTGCCCCTGCCGTATACCAAAGACCGAGGAGTATAAGTGTATGTGCAAGGAATTCAGGGATCAGATCGCCGATCCGTCTTTTGAGGGATACTGCCATTGCATGCTTTACTACAAGTCCAAAGACTGACAACGGATGCCGCTTAATCACGGGGAAGCATCAAACGGCCGCCGGACGGA